>NZ_JBEZWL010000134.1:0-20026 GCF_040648015.1 Streptomyces sp. NPDC029216
CCGCCCGCGCCCTGCGCGCCGAACGCGCCGAGATCGCCGGAGCCCCCGACCAGCTGCCCGAGGGCGAGGGCCCGCGCGCGCCGCTGCCCGACCTCCGCGAGGCCTACCGGGCCGCCTCCCAGGTGTACGAGAAGGTCGGCGTCGGCGCCGACCTGCGCGCCGAGCAGGCCCGCGCCGAAAGCGACGAGAGCGCCGCCCTCGCCGAACTCGACCGGCTCACCAACAAGGTCCGCACCCGCGCCGCCCAGCTCCTCGAAGGCACCGACGGAGCCGACGGCCCCTCCCGGCAGGCAGCCGCCGCCCGCGCCGAGGCCCTCGTACAGATGCTGGAATCCCGCGCCTCCGCCGCGAGCGAGCAGCTCGGCCGGCTGCGCGGCGAGGCCGAACGGCACGCCCCCGCCGACGGCGAGGCGCACACCGAGCTGCCCGAGGAGCTGGTCCCGGCCGACGTGGAGCAGGCCCAGGGCCTGCTGCGCACCGCCACCGCCCAGCTCGCCGCGCACTCCGCCGCCGTGGAGTCCGCCCGGGCCGCCCACGCCGACCTGCTGCGCGCCCACCGCACCGCCGAGGACGGCGCCGGCGGCTTCGACGAGACCGCCGCCCTGCTCCGCGACCTGCTGCGCGACCACAGCCACCCGGAGGACGAGCAGGAGCCCGCGCCGCACCAGGGCACCCTGGAGGAAGCCCGCCAGTCGGCCACCGAAGCCCGCCGCTCCCTGCGCGCCTGCGCCGCCGACCTCTCCGCCGCCGAGGCGGCCGTGCGCGAGGCGAGCGACGTCCTGGTCCGGCACGCCAACGCCAACCGCTACGAGCAGGTACGCACCCCCGCGCGCCAGCAGATCCGCGAACTGCCCGCCTCCGCCCTGCCGGAGCACGCCGCGGCCTGGGCGGCCGCCTTCGCCCCGAGGCTGCGCGTCCTGACCGACGAGCTGGCCCAGCTGGAGCGCAACCGCGACAGCATCGTGGACCGGCTGCGCGGCCTGGTGGAGTCGGCCCTGGCCACCCTCCGCTCCGCCCAGCGCCTGTCCCAGCTCCCCGAGGGCCTCGGCGAATGGTCGGGCCAGGAGTTCCTGCGCATCCGCTTCGAGGAACCCGACCAGGCCACCCTCACCGAACGCCTCGGCGAGGTCATCGACGAGGCCACCCGCACGGCGGTCAAGAAGAACGCCGCCTTCGGCGAAGGCCGCCGGGACGGCATGTCCCTGCTCCTGCGGGGCGTCCAGGCGGCGCTGGAGCCCAAGGGCATCGCGGTGGAGATCCTCAAGCCGGACGCCGTCCTGCGCGCCGAACGCGTCCCGGTCGGCCAGATGGGCGACGTCTTCTCCGGCGGCCAGCTGCTCACCGCCGCCATCGCCCTCTACTGCACGATGGCGGCCCTGCGCAGCAACGACCGCGGCCGCGACAAGCACCGGCACGCGGGCACGCTGTTCCTCGACAACCCGATCGGGCGCGCCAACGCCACGTACCTGCTGGAGCTCCAGCGGGCGGTGTCCGACGCCCTCGGCGTCCAGCTCCTGTACACCACCGGCCTCTTCGACACCACGGCCCTGGCGGAGTTCCCGCTGGTGATCCGGCTGCGCAACGACGCGGACCTCAGGGCGGGCCTGAAGTACATCAGCGTCGAGGAACACCTCCGGCCGGGCCTCCCGCAGCCCTCCCAGGAACCGGAAGCCGTCCACGGCGAAATCACGGCCACCCGAATGTTCCGCCGCGGGGCTCCTTCCTGACGGGAACGGTGGAAGGGCGGGGCGGGGAGACGGCACCGCGCAGCGGCACCACCGGCTCAGCCGGCCCGCGGCGACGGCGGTGCCGCCGCCCACCCCTCCCGCGCCGCACTGCTCGGCTCCGACACCACCCCGTACCGCTGGTTCCACATCTGCCGCGTGATCCACACGTCCAGCACGGCCCACGTGGCCACCACCGTCCCCGCTATCCCCCCGAGAACCATCGGCAGCGCCAGCCACGACCCCGCCAGCACCAGGAAGAACGTGACCGACGCCTCCGTCAGCGTCACCGCCACGATCAGCACCGCCCGCACCGCGGACGCCCGCACCGGATCCGGCATCCGTCTCCGCCGGGCCGGCTCCTCGACCCACAGCCCCCGCCCCGAGCTCTCCGACACCGACCCGTCCTCTTCGTCGTACATCCTCATGGCCCGCTCCACTGCTCCCGCACCCGACCCGAACCCAACGACCGGCCCCGCCCGCAGATTCCCGAATCCCGGACGCCGACCCACCCCCACCGTTGCGGATCCAGCGATTTCGGAGAGTTCCAGCCATCCATCCGGACAAAGGAATTGAGGCCACACCAAGTGTCATCTGCCACATATCGGGCCGGACTTGACCGGAAGTATCGGACAACTCGTGATCTTCGTCCAGGGGTCAGGCCGAAAACGTCCGGACACGCCTTCGAGCCCGCTCGGTGGCAGTAGTAGGCTCACGCCGTTTAAATGACGGAACACCGACCCCTCGCAACGGGGTTGAGCTGGGGGAGGCTGGGGAGGCCATGCGCTTTCGCGGGAAGTCGATCCGCCGGAAGATCGTGGCGTTGCTCCTGGTGCCGCTCGTCTCCCTGACCGCCCTCTGGGGCTTCGCCACCGCCATCACCGGCCGCGAGGCCGTGCAGCTGCTCGACGTCGCGTACGTCATCGACAAGGTCGGCTACCCCATCGAGGACGTCGTCCGCGTCATCCAGAAGGAACGCCGCCAGACCCTCGTCGTCATCGGCGACCCCACCGCCGCCGCGGCCACCGCCGAGCTCACCAGGAGCCGCGCCGCCACCGACGCCATGGTCCGCAAGATCACCGCGAACGCCAGCGACCCCGAGGTCCTCGACGAGCTCGCCTCCGCCGCCAGGCAGCGCCTCGGCTCGATCCTCGACGCCTTCCACGGCATCGCCGCCCTGCGCACCTCCGTCGACACCAACAGCCTCGACCCCGTCCAGGCCCTCGACCTCTACAGCCGCCTCGTCGACCCCTGCTACGACTTCCTCATGAACCTCCACGCCCTGGAGAACGTGGAGATGGACAAGCAGGGCCGCGCCCTCGTCGGCATCACCCGCGCCCGCGAGACCCTCTCCCGCGAGGACGCGGTCATCGCCTCCGCCCTTGCCGCCGGCAACGTCTCCGCGGGCGACGTCCGCCGGGTCTCCACCTTCGTCGCCAACCGCGCCCTGCTGTACGAGTTCAACCTCGCGATCCTTCCGGCCGACGACCGCAAGCTCTTCGAGCAGTACTGGAACGGCCCCGAGACCAAGGCGCTGCGCGACACGGAGGAACGGTTCATCACCGCGGGCGCCGTCAAGAACCCGCGCACCGTCACCGCCGCCCAGTGGGACGAGGCCGCCCACAAGGTCCTCGACGACCTCGCCACCATGGGCACCGCCGCCGGCGACCGCTACCAGAAGCGCGTCGAGCCGGTCGCGATGGACGTCCTCGTCCAGGCCGCCGTCGCCGGCGTCCTCGGCTTCATCGCCCTCGCCGTCTCCGTCGTCCTGTCCGTCCGCATCGGCCGCGACCTGATCCGCGACCTCTCGCAGCTCCGCAAGGACGCCCACGAGGCCTCCGGCGTCCGCCTGCCCAGCGTGATGCGCCGCCTCGCCGCCGGCGAGAGCGTGGACGTGGAGACCGAGGCGCCCCGCCTGGAGTTCGAGAAGGACGAGGTCGGCCAGGTCGGCCTGGCCCTCAACAGCCTCCAGCGCGCCGCCGTCGAGGCCGCCGTCAAGCAGGCCGAGCTGCGCCGCGGCGTCTCCGAGGTGTTCGTCAACCTCGCCCGCCGCAACCAGGTGCTGCTGCACCGCCAGCTGACCCTGCTCGACACCATGGAGCGGCGCACCGAGGACGCCGAGGAACTCGCCGACCTGTTCCGCCTCGACCACATGACCACCCGCATGCGCCGCCACGCCGAGGGCCTGGTGATCCTCTCCGGCGCCGCCCCCTCCCGCCAGTGGCGCAAGCCCGTCCAGCTGATGGACGTCGTCCGGGCCGCCGTCGCCGAGGTCGAGGACTACGAGCGCATCGAGGTCCGCCGCCTGCCCCGCATCGGCATCGAGGGCCCGGCCGTCGCCGACGTCACCCACCTGGTCGCCGAACTCCTGGAGAACGCCACGGTGTTCTCGCCCCCGCACACCGCCGTCCAGGTCCACGGCGAACGCGTCGCCAACGGCTTCACCCTGGAGATCCACGACCGCGGCCTCGGCATGAACCCGGAGGCCCTCCTCGACGCGAACCTCCGCCTCGCCGAGACCCCCGAGTTCGAGCTCTCCGACACCGACCGCCTCGGCCTGTTCGTGGTCAGCCGCCTGGCACGCCGCCACGGCATCAAGGTGGCCCTCCAGCCCAGCCCCTACGGAGGCACCACCGCGGTGGTCTTCCTCCCGGCCGAACTCCTCACCGAAGCCCCCGACACCAACGGCACCGGCATCCGCCTCGACGCCGTCCGGGCCGGCAAGGGCGCCACGGCCGTCAAGGGCGTCAAGGCCGCCCCGGGCGCCAGGGGCGCCGGCCGGTCCGCGCACACCGCCCTCGACCGCGCCACGTCGGCCCGCCCGCTGCCCGCCGGCGTGCTCAACGGCCCCGTCGAACTGGAAGGCCCGCTGGGCGCCCTCGGCCTGGACGCCCTGGAGGGCCTCGACGGGCTCGCCGGCCTGGACGACCCCGCCACCGGCCTCGCCGGCACCGGCGGCCGCCCGCCCATGGCCAGCCTCGACGACGAGACCCCGCCCGGCGGCACCCCGCGCAGCGCCCTGCTGGGCCTGGGCACCGCGGGCCGCCCCGAGGGCGACCGGCGCGGCGCCGAGCGCGGCACCTGGAAGGGCGACCGCATCGGCGACAGCAGCGCCGACCGCCACCGGGACTGGGGCCGCGGCCGCGACACCGGCCCCGACACCGCCGCCGGCCGAGGCCGCACCCACGGCGCCGACCGCGACGCCGCCACCGGCCCGGTCCGCGCCGACCGCCCGCGCCTGGACGCCGTCCGCCCCGACGGCCCCCGCCCCGGAGCGGTCCCGCTGCCCCGGCGGCGTCCCACCCCGACCCTCGTGGCCGAGCACGGCCGCCGCGTGGAGCCCCGCCCGGCCGGCGTGAAGGCCCCCGACCGGCCTCAGACCGGCCCCGAGGAGCCCCGTACCGCCCCGGGCCCCGGCGGGCTGCCCCGCAGGGTCCGCCAGGCGAACCTCGCGCCCCAGCTGAAGAACCCGGCCCCCGCCGAGCCCGAAGCCCCCGCGCAGCCGCCGACCGACCAGGACGCGGAGGACGTGCGCGCCCGTATGTCCGCCCTCCAGCGGGGCTGGACCGCGGGCCGCAGAGAGTACGCAGAACAGCAGGCACAGCAGCAGCACGAGAACGAAGGGGACGGTCGATGACCGCACCGCAGAACGGAAACGACAGCAGGGGCCGCGGCCCCGGCCCGCTCAACTGGCTCCTCGACGAACTCGTCGACAAGGTCGCCAGCATCCGCAAGGCGGTGGTCCTCTCCGGCGACGGCCTGCCGACGGGCAGCTCCAAGGACCTGACCCGCGAGGACAGCGAGCACCTGGCCGCCGTGGCCTCCGGCTTCCACAGCCTGGCCAAGGGCGTGGGCCGGCACTTCGAATCGGGCAACGTCCGCCAGACCGTCGTCGAGCTGGACGAGGCCTTCCTCTTCGTCATGGCCGCCGGCGACGGCAGCTGCCTGGCGGTTCTCTCCGACTCCGACTCCGACGTCGGCCAGGTCGCCTACGAGATGACCCTCATGGTCAAGCGCGTCGGCGACCACCTGGCGACCGCCCCGCGCACCGGGCTGCCAGCCGGAGGGTGAGTCGGAGCGTATGAGCGATCCAGGCCACGACCACCCCCCGGCCTCCCCGGGCACCCCCGACGCGACGCCCGGGGACGGCCACCCGCACTGGTTCGACGACGAAGCGGGACCCGTCGTACGCCCGTACGCCATGACCCGCGGCCGGACCCGGCACTCCGCCCGGCACCGCCTCGACCTGATCGCGCTCGTCGTCGCCGAACCGGCGGCCGACGACCCGGTCTGGGACATGACCCTGTCCCCGGAACACGCCCACATCCTCGGGATGTGCCGGGAACGCCCCCAGTCCGTCGCCGAAGTCGCCGCGGACCTCGACCTCGCCATCGGCGTCGTCCGGGTCCTGATCGGCGACCTCGTCGACGACGAACTGGTCCACGTGACCCGGCCGGTCCCCCCGGCCGAACTGCCCGACGAATCCATTCTGCGTGAGGTGATCGATGGCCTTCGGGCGCTCTAGCCGCACCGGTGCGATGCATGCCGTCTCCCCGGTCGAACCGCTGACCTTGAAGATCCTGGTCGCGGGCGGCTTCGGGGTCGGCAAGACCACCCTGGTCAGCGCGGTGAGCGAGATCCGTCCCCTGCGGACGGAGGAGACGCTCTCCGAACCGGGCGTCGGCATCGACGACACCGGGGGAGTGGAGGGCAAGAGCACCACGACCGTGGCCATGGACTTCGGCCGCATCACCCTCCGCGAGGACCTGGTGCTCTACCTCTTCGGCACCCCGGGGCAGGACCGCTTCTGGTTCCTGTGGGACGAGCTCTCCCAGGGCTCGCTCGGCGCCGTCGTGCTCGCCGACACCCGCCGGCTCGCCGACTGCTTCGCCGCCATCGACTACTTCGAGCGGCGCGGCCTGCCGTTCCTCGTCGCGGTCAACTGCTTCGACGGGGCCGAACGCCACCCCGTGGTGACCATCCGCGAAGCCCTCGACCTCGACCCCGAGGTGCCGGTACTGCTCTGCGACGCCCGCGACCGGGAGTCGGTCAAGGACGTGCTGGTGGGAGTCGTCGAGCACGCCATGTCGCTGGCCCGGGCCCGCCGCGCGAGCCTGACCGCCGGCATCTGACGCGCGAGGAGGCGGCCCGTACCCCCGCCGACTGGGGTACGGGCCGCGGCTCTCATGGGGGGCTGTGGGGGTCCCGGCGCGGGACCGTGGGGAGAGTGTGAACCCGCCGCCGGGGAGCGTCAAGCACCGCGACGACGGCACTTGTGCCGGTCCGCTCAGCGCACCGCCACGACCGCCGACCCGTGCCCGAACAGCCCCTGGTTCGCGGTGATCCCCACCCGCGCCCCCGGCACCTGGCGCGCCCCCGCCGTACCCCGCAACTGCCAGGTCAGCTCGCACACCTGGGCGATGGCCTGCGCCGGCACCGCCTCCCCGAAGGAGGCCAGTCCGCCGCTGGCGTTGACCGGCACCCGCCCGCCGAGCGCGGTCGCCCCCTCCCGGACGAGCTTGGCCCCTTCGCCCTCACCGCACAGGCCGATGTCCTCGTACCACTCCAGCTCCAGCGCGGTGGACAGGTCGTACACCTCGGCCAGCGACAGGTCCGCCGGCCCCAGCCCCGCCTCCTCGTACGCGGCCCGGGCGATCGAGGACCGGAAGGAGCCCTCCGCCGGCCGCACCGCCACCGCCGAATCGGTCGCGATGTCCGGCAGGTCCAGCACCGTACGCGGATACGTGGGCGTCACCGTCGACACCGCCCGGATCCGCACCGGGTCGGCCACCCCGCGCGCCCGCGCGAACTCCATGCTGCTCAGCACCAGCGCGGCGCCCCCGTCGGAGGTCGCGCAGATGTCCAGCAGCCGCAGCGGATCGGCGACCACCGCCGAGGCCGCCACCTCCTCGGCCGTCACCGTCTTGCGGTAGCGGGCGTTCGGGTTGAGCACCCCCGCCGCCGCGTTCTTCACCTTGACCTGCGCGAAGTCCTCCCCGGTGTCCCCGTACAGCGCCATCCGGCGGCGGGCGTACAGCGCGAAGTACGCCGGGTTCGTCGCACCGAGCACCCGGAAGCGCAGCCAGTCCGGATCGTCCGGGCGGTCACCCCCGGCCGGGGCGAAGAACCCCTTCGGCGCGGCGTCTGCGCCCACCACCAGCACCACGTCGGCCAGCCCGGCCAGGATCTGCGCCCGGGCCGCCCCGATGGCCTGGGCCCCGGAGGCGCAGGCCGCGTACACGCTGGTCACCCGGGCGCCCTGCCAGCCGAGCGCCTGCGCGAAGGTGGCCCCGGCGACATAGCCCGGGTACCCGCCGCGCACGGTGTCGGCGCCGACCACGGACCGTACGTCGGTCCACTCCAGCCCGGCGTCGGCGAGCGCGGCCCGGGCGGCGGCCCGCCCGTACTCGACGAAGCTGCGGCCCCACTTGCCCCACGGGTGCATACCGGCCCCCAGCACGGCCACGTCCCCGCTCATCGCGCCCCCTCCACCGGCCTGAACCGCCAGGTCGTCCAAGCGGTTTCGGCGTCCTCGTTCAGCACCCCGCCGACCACCTCCACCTCCATGCCGACCGCCAGATCGGCCACCGTCACCCCGGGCGCCGCCTGCCCGAGCACGACCATCCCCTCGGCCTCCAGCTCCACCGCGACCAGCGTGTACGGCTCCCACGGGGCGTCCGGGTCGGACACGTACGGGGCTGGCGGCCGGTAGCGCCCGTCGGTGTAGGACCAGACCCGCCCGCGCGGCGACAGCGGCACCTCCACGAGCGCACCGCCGCCGGGGCAGTGCGGATTGCGGCAGTACGCGTCCTCGCGCGGGAAGAACACCGCCGTACAGGCGGAACACGTGGTGCCGAGCAGCCGGAACCCGTCCGGCCCGTCGGTGAACCATCCGCTCACCACGGGTGTACGTGTGCGTGCCAAGACCCCTCCCACAGCCGATATCTGACGAGCCGTCAGAAGTCTGCCATGCGGCGCGCCCGCCGCACAGCGGGAAGGAGCACCAACCACCGCCGCCCGCACGCCCCTTGGCATACGATCACCGCATGCCGGCACAGCTGAGGGACTCGCACTGCTCCACCTGCGGAGCTCCGTTCGACACCACCGACTGGCCCCGCCCGTGCACCGGGTGCGGCACCGTCGCCTACCGCAACCCCCTCCCGGTGGCCGTGGCCCTGCTCCCCGTCGAGGACGCCTCGGGCACCGGCCTGGTGGTCATCACCCGCACGATCGAACCCGCCAGGGGCGGCGTCGCCCTGCCCGGCGGGTTCGTCGACTTCGGCGAGGACTGGCGCGACGCGGTGGCGCGCGAACTCCGTGAGGAGACCGGCATCGAGGCCCGGGCCTCCGAGGTCACCCTCGCCGACGTCCTCAGCTCCCCGCACGGCCACCTCCTCGTCTTCGGCCTCCTCCCGACCCGCCCGGCCTCGGCCCTCCCGCCCTCGGAGCCCACCGACGAAACGACGGGCTGGCACCTCCTCCGCACCCCCACGGAACTGGCCTTCCCCCTCCACACCCAGGCCGCCGCCTCCTGGTTCGCGGGCCGCTACGCCTGACCCGGCCTACTTCTGACAGCCCGGCTGGGCGGACAGCGCGGTGCCGGTCTCTCCGGAATAGAGTTTCTTGACGGAGCCGTCACTCGGGTTGTCGACGCTCTGGAGTTGGTTCGCAACGGCATCGAGGCCCTCGGCGAACTTCGCCTGATCATCGGGGTCGAGTGCGTCCACCTTCTTCTTCAGGTCCACGTAGGAGGAGGCGGTGCCCCGGAACTGATGGACGGCGTTCTGCTGGATCGCCGCGCCGTCCTTGACGGGCGGGGGACCCGCGTTCTGGAGGGCGTCGCCCAGTCCCTCGTACGCCTCCGAAAGCTGCTGGAACGCCTGCGAGTCGGTTTTCTGGACGTCCGCCGGCTTGCCGTTCCCTCCGCTCGCGCGCTGGAGCGCGGCACTGGCGTCGTTGATCTGCCGCAGGTGGGGCTGGGCCTGGTCGCAATACCTCTTGGCCCAGGCGTTCACATCGCCGCCGGCGGCCGGACTGACAGCGTCCCTCGACGGATTCTGCGCGGATTCGTGCGCGGGGAGGGTCGCCCACAGAATGCCGCCGACCAGCAGCACGGCCGCCGCAGCCGTCGTGACGACGATCCACCGGCCTCTGCGGGACGGGCGCCCACCCGGTTCGCCCGGGCCGTTCCGGCGCGTCGGGAGCGGGTCTCCGGGCGGCCGGCGCCAGGACTTCTCCGGCCCGGGCGGGACGGACGGCGCGGGCTCCTGCCGGGCCGGCGGCCTATGGGGAGCGGCGCGCGTCGGAGCCTGGTCGGGCGTCGGGGCGACATCGGTGGGGGGCTCCTGCGCGGACGGTGCGGGGGCGCGCTGCGGCTCCGTGCCGAGCACGGCGAACCGGCGGGCCGCCGCCTCCCCGTCCAGCCGCTGCGCGGGATCCTTCGACAGCAGCCCCAGCAGGACGGGAGCCAGGTCCGCGGCGCGCCGTGGCGGTGAGGGTTCCTCGAAGAGGAGCGCGGTGAGGGTGGACACGTCGGAATCCCGGTCGAAGGGACCGTGGCCCTCGACCGCGAAGTACAGCGTGGCACCGAGTGAGAACAAGTCCGACGCCGCTGTCGGCGCCGATCCGTGGGCCCGCTCCGGTGCGATGTAGCGGGGGGTCCCGATCACTCCGGAGACCGTGGTGAGCCGGGTCTCACCGGAGTCCTGCTGGAGCGCGATCCCGTAGTCGGCCAGCATGACGCGCCCCCCGTCCCCGGAGGACGAGCCGTTGGTGACGGGACCGGTCAGCAGGATGTTGGCGGGTTTGACGTCCCGGTGGAGGATGCCGAGCCGGTGGCCCTGCGACAGGGCGTCGAGCACGGCCAGACCGATCCGCGCGGTCTCGGCCGGCGGCAGCGGACCGTGCTCGTCCACCACCTGGCCCAGATCGCTCGCGCCGGGCACGTACTCCATGACGATCCAGGGAAGGCCCTCTTCTTCGACGACGTCGTACACCGTGACCACGTGGGGGTTGCCGCGCAGCCGCGCCGAGTGCCGTGCCTCGCCGCGGGCCCTGGTGATCCGGGATTCCCTCTCCGCCCTGGGGGTGTCGGGCGGGAAGGCGATCTCCTTGATGGCGACGTCACACGCCAGTTCCTGGTCGTGGGCGAGCCAGACCCGCCCCATGCCGCCGGCGCCGAGCTTGCGCTGGAGCCGGTAGCGCCCGGCGATCACCCGGCCAACGGCATCGTCCGTGCCTGTCATGCGTGCCTTCCCTGGAGTCCCGGGAGCGTGGGCGGTCACAGGTTCGCCGGTGCACCCCGCCGGCCATGCGGGACAGGGTGACGACGAGGGTCCCGTCCGGCCGGGGCGAGCGCCGGCCTTGAGGCGCGGCCTGACCTTGCGACGAAATGATCGCGGCCAGAGCCGCGTGATCGCCCCGCACCACGCCGACCGCCCCACCCTTGGCCCCGATCGGTGTCACCCCCCGCCGCAACGACACCCACGGCCCCGCCGGACCCACCCCGCCGGCGCGGACCGGCCCTCGCCCCCACGGCGGCCCCTCCCGCCACGCCCCACCCACTCGCCCGCCCCCCAAAGCCCCGAACACCACCTCCCCGGCCCGGGCCCCCGCCCCGGCACCTCCCCGGCCACCTCCGACCCCGTCGGCCGGGGCCCGCCCGGTCACCCGCAGCCGGGGCCGTGACCCGGCAGTGCTCCGGGCCGTCTCTGATCCCGCCGGCCGGGGACCGTCCGGCCGTCCGCGGCCGGCGCTCTGACCCGGCAGTGCTCACGGCCGCCTCCGACCCCGCCCGCCCGGGACCGCCCGGCCGTCCGCAGTCGGAGCTCTGACCGGGCAGTGCTCCTGGCCGTCCCTGACCCCGCCCGGCGGGGACTCCGGACCGCAGCCTCACGCCCGGCCAGGGCAACGGCGTCTGCCCCCTACACCCCCCGCACCTCCACCCCGCCCACCACCCCGCCCGCCTCGTCCTCCACCAGCACCGCCTCCCCGGCCCACCGCACGGTGTACCGCTCCACCTCGCCCGCCTCGAACCCCGACCCCGGATCCCGGATCACCACCCCGGCCCCGGTCCGCCCCCGCGCCGGCGCCCACGCCTCCAGCCCCACCGACCCGTCCCCACGCCGCACCGGCAGTACCGCCCCCGCCCGCGCCAGCACCGGCGTCCGCCCCGGCGGGGCGTCCAGCAGCACCTGGCCCGGCCCCTCGTGCGCGGCCCCCGTCGCCGTGTCGTACCACCGCCCCCGCGGCAACCGCACCGCACGCCGGTCCGCCCCGCACTCCAGCACCGGCGCCACCAGCAGCGCGTCCCCCAGCAGGAACGCGTCCTCGCAGTCCCGCAGCCGCCGGTCCTCCGGCGCCCCCCACCACACCGGCCGCACGTACGGCGCCCCCGTCCGCCGCGCCAGGTGCGCCAGCGTCACGAAGTACGGCCGCAGCCGCTCCCGCTCCGCCAGGACCGCCCCCGCCCGCTCCGCCACCTCCGGCCCGAACTCCCACGGCTCCCGCCGCCCCGCCCAGATCGCCGAGTGCGTCCGGAACAGCGGCAGGTACGCCCCCAGCTCCAGCCACCGCAGGTACAGCTCCGGCGAAGGCGTCCCCCCGAAGCCCCCCACGTCCGGCCCCGAGTACGGCACCCCGCACAGCCCGAGCCCCAGCACCAGCGCCAGCGACGCCCGCAGCCCCTCCCAGCTGCTCTCCACGTCACCGGACCACGTGCCCCCGTACCGCTGCATCCCCGCCCACCCCGACCGGGAGAACAGGAACGGCCGCTCGGCCGGCCGCAGCCGCACCAGACCCTCCCACCCCGCCCGCGCCATCCCGAGCCCGTACACGTTGTGCCCGGCCCGGTGGTCGCCGCCCGCCCCCTCCAGCGCGTGCCGCGCCGACCGGGGCAGCGTCGGGTCCCCCCACGGCGCGAACGACACCGGCTCGTTCATGTCGTGCCAGAACCCCGAGAACCCCTGCGCGAGCCGCTCCTCGTACAGCCCGCCCCACCACTCCCGCGCCGCCGGATCCGTGAAGTCCGGATACGCGCACTCGCCCGGCCAGACCTCGCCCCGCACCTCCCGCCCCCGCGCGTCCCGTACGAACGCCCCGTGCGGCCCCACCTCCAGGCCGGACGCGTGCACCGCGTCCCCCGCCTTCACCGCCGGGTCCACGATCGACACCAGCCGCACCCCGGCCGCCCCCAGCTCCCCGGCCAGCCCCGGCAGATCGGGGAAGGCCTCCCGGTCCACCGTGAACACCCGGTGCCCGTCGTAGTGGTCGATGTCCAGGTGCACGGCCGACAGCGCGAGCCCCCGCTCCACGTACCCGGCCACCACCCGCCGCACCTCCGCCTCGCTCCCGAAGCCCCACCGCGCGTGCTGGTACCCCAGCGCCCACTCCGGAGGCACCGCCGGAGCCCCCGTCAGCCCCGCCCACCCCTGCGCCACCCGCGCCGGCGTCCCCGGCAGCACCCAGCACCGCGGCGGCCCGCCCTCCAGCCGCAGCTCGCTCGACCCGGGCCGGTCCGGCCCCGAACCCGCCCCCTCCTCGCCCTCGCGCAGCACCACCCGCCCGTCCCAGGTGTTGTCGTAGAACGCCAGGTGCGTCCCCGCGTCCGAGACCACCACCTGGACCGGCATCGTGATGTACAGCGGATCGGTGTCCGGCCCGAACCCGCCCTTGGGGTCGGTGTTCCACAACCGGTACTCCCCGTCCCGCAGCCGCGGCCCCCGCGCCCGCCCGCCCAGCCCGAAGAACCGGGCGTCCGCCGGCACCTCCGCCCGCTGCAGCCACCGCGAACCGCCCCCGGCCGCCCCCTCGGCCCCGTCCACCGGATCCCACCACCGCGGCGGCAGCTCCCGCCGCAGCACCGCCCCGCCCGGGTTCCGCACCTCCAGCGCCCCGTGCCGGGACACCGCCACCGTCACCCGCTCCGACACCACCCGCCAGCCGCCCCCGGTGTCCGGCTCCAGCACCGCCCGCGGATCCGGCTCCGGCCCCCCGCCCAGCACCGCGTACGAGGGCTCCGGCCCCGCCCCGTCCCACCCCCAGAACACCGCACCGCCCACACCCACCCGTACCGTCAGCTCGCTGCGCGCGAACCGCAGCAGGCCCCCGCCCGGCCGGGGCTCCGTACCCGCCAGCAGCCCCGGCACCCGCGCCCGCTCCGCCCCCCGCGGAGCCAGCCCCTCCGCATCCGTCCGGCGGTGGCGCAGCGCCGCGCGCCAGGCGCGCCGCCCGCGCGCCGTACCGATCTCTTTCAACGCACGCACCAGCTCACGACCGTCCATGGCGATCACCCTGCCACCGGCCCCCGGCCGAGCGGGCGGCGTTCAGCTGCCGTTCACCCGGAAACACCCGGAAACGGACGGCCGGGCCGCCGCGGACAGCTCTGGTGCGGATCTCGATCACATGGCATCGTCCCTGTGAGCCGCCGCGCACACCGACGCGGCGGCGGCACCGTACGCACACGAAGCGCGAGCCACAGACTTGACCGGGAGCCGACCCATGACCTCTGCCACCCAGCCGGAACCCCTCTGGTCCCCGAGCCCCGACAGGATCGCCGCGGCCCGCGTCACCGCCTTCCAGGCCTGGGCCGCCGAGCGCTTCGGAGCCCCCGCCGACGGCGGCTACCCGGCACTGCACCGCTGGTCCGTCGACGAGCTCGACGTCTTCTGGCAGGCCGTCGCCGAGTGGTTCGACGTACGGTTCACCACCCCCTACGAGCACGTACTCGCCGACCGCGCCATGCCCGGAGCCCGCTGGTTCACCGGCTCCACCCTCAACTACGCCGAGCACGCCCTGCGCGCCGCCGAGGACCCCGCCCGCGCCGGGGACACCGCCCTCCTCCACGTCGACGAGACCCAGGAACCGGTCCCGGTGACCTGGGCCGAGCTCCGCCGCCAGGTCGGCTCGCTCGCCGCCGAGCTGCGCGCCCTCGGCGTCCGCCCCGGCGACCGCGTCAGCGGCTACCTCCCCAACATCCCCGAGGCGGTCGTGGCCCTCCTGGCCACCGCGGCCGTCGGCGGCGTCTGGACCTCCTGCGCCCCCGACTTCGGCGCCCGCAGCGTCCTCGACCGCTTCGAGCAGGTCGAGCCCGTCGTCCTGTTCACCATCGACGGCTACCGCTACGGCGGCAAGGAGCACGACCGCCGCGAGACCGTCGCCGAGCTCCGCGAAGGCCTCCCCTCCCTGCGGGCCGTCGTCCACATCCCGCTGCTGGGCACTCCCGCCCCCGAGGGCACCCGTGCCTGGTCGGACCTGACCTCCGGCGACGCCGAACCCGTCTTCGAACCGGTCCCCTTCGACCACCCGCTGTGGATCCTCTACTCCTCCGGCACCACCGGCGCCCCCAAGGCGATCGTCCAGTCCCAGGGCGGGATCCTCCTCGAACACCTCAAGCAGCTCGGCCTGCACTGCGACCTCGGCCCCGAGGACCGGTTCTTCTGGTACACCTCCACCGGCTGGATGATGTGGAACTTCCTCGTCTCCGGCCTGCTCACCGGCACCACCGTCGTCCTCTACGACGGCAGCCCCGGCTACCCCGACACCGGCGCCCAGTGGCGGATCGCCGAGCGCACGAAGGCCACCCTCTACGGCACCTCCGCCGCCTACGTCATGGCCTGCAAGAAGGCCGAGGTGCACCCGTCCCGGGACTTCGACCTCTCCGCCGTCAAGTGCGTGGCCACCACCGGCTCCCCGCTCCCGCCCGACGGCTTCCGCTGGCTCCACGACGAGGTGGCCGAGGACCTGTGGATCGCCTCCGTCAGCGGCGGCACCGACGTGTGCAGCTGCTTCGCCGGCGCCGTCCCCACCCTCCCCGTCCACATCGGCGAACTCCAGGCCGCCTGCCTCGGCACGGACCTCCAGTCCTGGGACCCGTCCGGCAAGCCGCTCACCGGCGAGGTCGGCGAGCTCGTCGTCACGGCCCCCATGCCCTCCATGCCGATCCACTTCTGGAACGACGCCGACGGCAGCCGCTACCGCGACAGCTACTTCGAGATGTTCCCCGGCGTCTGGCGCCACGGGGACTGGATCACGATCACCGACCACGGTTCCGTCGTCATCCACGGCCGCTCCGACTCCACCCTCAACCGGCAGGGCGTCCGGATGGGCTCCGCCGACATCTACGAGGTCGTCGAACGCCTCCCCGAGATCAAGGAGTCCCTGGTCATCGGCCTGGAGGAACCGAACGGCGGCTACTGGATGCCGCTCTTCGTCCACCTCGCCCCCGGCGCCGTCCTCGACGAGGCCCTGCGCAAGAAGATCGCCGCCACCCTCAGGGAGCAGCTCTCCCCGCGCCACGTGCCCGACGAGGTCATCGAGGTCCCCGCGGTCCCGCACACCCTGACCGGCAAGCGCATCGAGGTCCCGGTCAAGCGCCTCCTCCAGGGCACCCCGATGGCGAAGGCGGTCAACCCGGGCTCGGTCGACAACCCGGACCTGCTCCCCTTCTACGAGGAGCTGGGCCGCAGCCGGAGGTGACTGTCAGTGGTCATGGTTACGGTGAGTGAGCAAGTCATCGCGCCGCCCGGCGCGCCACTCAGGGGGAACCATGACCACCACACCGAACACCTCACGACCCACCACGCCACGCACCACCGCCTCCCGCCTCCGCCGTGAGCTGCGCCGCGAGGTCCCCAGCACCGTCGGCCTCCTCGCCGACGCCCGGGACTTCGCGGCCATGCGGGAGTACCCCAGCTTCGCCTTCGACCACCGCGCCGAGTACCCCGACTACCTCCGGCACGTCGACGCCCTGCTCCGCTCCCTCGCGGCCCAGGGCATCCACACCACCGTCGCCCTCTTCGACCCCGAGGAGTACGCCGGCTACTGCGCCGAGCACGGCCTGGACCCGGACAGCGCCCACACCCGTACCCGCTTCACCGCCGAACTCGCCTGCGGCCCCGCCCTGCCCTACACCGGCCAGCCCGTCGAGGAGCTCGTACCCCTCCTCGTCGACCACGCCCTGCGCCAGGCGACCTGGGAATACGCGAGCACGGTCCTCGCCGGCGTGGGGGACTGCGCGGACTGCGGCGAGGACATCGGCCGGGCCTCCTTCGAACGGGCCACCGCCCTCCTGCGCCGCCTCGTCGACGGAGCCGGCCCCGGCCGGCACCACCTGGTCTGCAGCGTCCCCACCGAGGAGGAACAGCTCGTCGCCGTCCTGCACGCCGAGGCCTCCGCAGACCCCGGCGGACCGCCCCGGACGGAGGCCCGCGACCACCTCGACTTCGTGACCGTCCTGGCCGCCGGCCTCGCCCTCGGCGGCTCCGGCGGACTCGTCCTGCGCAGCACCACGGAAGGCCTCCCGGACCGGGTCCACGGCTGGCGCCTGAACCACGGCCGCCTGGTGGCCCTCACCGCCGCCGCCGTGTTCGACGCCTACTGCACGGACGCCGACACCGGCGATCCCGTCGCCCCGGAACCGGGCGTCGACTACTGCCCCGGCTACGAGGTCGACACCCCCGGCCCCCACGACTAGCCGGGCCGCCCCCCGGGAACGACCGAGGGGCCCCCGCCACCGGCGAAGGCCCCTCGATCGTCAGGACGCGTGTCACGGCACGCCTCCGGCTACTCGCCGGACAGCACCGCCTGCGCGGCCACGCGCGCCTCCTCGGCGCTGTCCGCGGCCCGCGCGGCCGCGGCCGCGCGCTCGCACTGCGCGAGCGTGTACTTGGCGAGCGTCGCCCGCACGTACGGGATCGAAGCGGCACCCATCGACAGGGAGGTGACACCCAGACCGGTCAGCACACAGGCCAGCACCGGATCCGACGCGGCCTCACCGCAGACACCACAGCTCTTGCCCTCCGCCCTGGCGGCATCGGCCGACATGGCGATCAGGTCGAGCAGCGCCGGCTGCCACGGGTCCTGGAGCCGCGACACCGCACCCACCTGACGGTCGGCGGCGAAGGCGTACTGCGCGAGGTCGTTCGTGCCCAGCGACAGGAACTCGACCTCCTGCAGGATCGAGCGCGCCCGCAGCGCGGCGGAGGGGATCTCCACCATCGCACCGAACTTCGCCCGCAGACCGGCCTCGCGGCAGGCGTCCGCGAACGCCTTCGCGTCGATCCGGTCGGCCACCATCGGGGCCATGACCTCCAGGTAGACCGGCAGCCCCTCGGCCGCCTTGGCCAGCGCCGTGAGCTGCGTGCGCAGCACCTCGGGGTGGTCCAGCAGCGTCCGCAGACCGCGCACGCCCAGCGCCGGGTTCGGCTCGTCCGCCGGGGTCAGGAAGTCCAGCGGCTTGTCGGCGCCCGCGTCCAGGACGCGCACGACCACCCGGCCCTCGGGAAAGGCCTCCAGCACCTTGCGGTACGACTCGATCTGCTTCTCCTCGGACGGCGCCTTCTTGCTGTCGTCCAGGAACAGGAACTCGGTGCGGAACAGGCCCACACCCTCGGCCCCGGCCTCCACGGCGGCCGGGACGTCCGCCGGCCCGCCCACGTTCGCCAGCAGCGGCACCTTGTGACCGTCGGAGGTGGCACCCGGACCGGAGGAGGCGGCCAGCGCCGCCTTCCGCTCGGCGGCCGCGGCCTCCAGCTCGGCCCGCTTCTCGGCGGTCGGCTCCACGAACAGGTCGCCCGTGCTGCCGTCCACGGCGATGACCGTGCCCTCGGCGATCTCCCCGGCACCCGGCAGCGCCACGATGGCCGGCACGCCCAGCGCCCGCGCGAGGATCGCACTGTGGCTGGTCGGCCCGCCCTCCTCGGTCACGAAGCCGAGCACCAGCGCCGGGTCCAGCAGCGCGGTATCGGCGGGAGCCAGGTCCCGCGCGATCAGCACGTACGGCTCGTCACTGTCCGGCACACCCGGCATCGGCACGCCCAGCAGGCGCGCCACGATGCGGTTGCGCACGTCGTCCAGGTCGGCCACCCGCCCGGCCATGTACTCGCCGGCCCCCGCGAGCAGGTCGCGGTAGGACGCGAACGCGTCGTAGACGGCCCGCTCGGCGGTGCTGCCGACGACGATCCGCCGGTCCACGTCCGACATCAGCTCGGGGTCCGTGGCGATCATCGCCTGGGCCTCGAGCACGTGCTGGGCCTCGCCGCCGGCCAGCTGGCCGCGCGCCATCAGGTCGGCCGACACGGCTTCCACGGCCTGACGGGCGCGCCCCTGTTCGCGCTCCGCCTCGTCCGCGGCGATCCGCTTCGCCGGCGGCTCCAGCACGGCCGTACCCATGTGCCGCACCTCGCCGATCGCCACACCGTGGCTCACGCCGACGCCTCGCAGCGTTGTCTCCATTTCACCCGTCTCCGATTGAGCGGCGGGCGCAGCCGCCGCGGTGGATGTCCGACCCGTCTGCGCGGGCAGGCGGACGCCTTACTGCCAGCTGAAGAGGGCGTCGCCCGTCTTGACGTCCCCGGAGTCGACCATGCCGGAGAGGGAGTCGGCAGTCGCCTCCAGCGCCACGACGGGGCAGACCGCGGACTTGCCGGCGGCCTCGACGGCGGCGGGGTTCCAGCGGATGACGGCCTGGCCGCGGACCACGGTGTCGCCCTTGTTCACGAGCAGCTCGAAGCCCTCGCCGTTGAGCTGGACGGTGTCGATCCCGAGGTGCGTCAGGACACCGTGACCCTCGGCGTCGACGACGACGTACGCGTGCGGGTGCAGGGAGACGACCACACCGTCGACGGGGGACACCGCCTCCGAGGGCTCGCGCACGGGATCGATGGCGGTGCCGGGCCCCACCATGGCGCCGGAGAACACCGGGTCGGGCACTGCCGCGAGTCCGATGGCACGTCCGGCAAGTGGGGACGTCACGCTGGTCATGGGGGCCTCCCAGGGGGTGGGGCTTCTTCGTGTGAAGGATATTGCACAGCTTGTACGGGTTCGCCCGATGCCGGTTCCCGACCCGGGCAGACCCGTCGACACGGAGACTAGTGGACTAGACCGGTGGACTAGACCATACGCGTGAATGGATTTGCCTGCGCCCCACGGGCGCTGTACTGTCGTGACTCCCGCCGAGACGTGTTCCGTGAACATCTCGCGAACAGTCGATGGACGGGAACCCCCCTCAAGCAGTGAAGATCTCGATCCCCACTCCTTTTCGACGTGCCGCTCCGGCGCGACGGACGGTGGTCGGAGAGAAGGAAAAGCACTGATAGAGTCGGGGTCGCTGGAAAGGAAAAGCGCGAAAGCGAATGACCTGGAAAGCGGGCGAGAAAGACTCTGATAGAGTCTGAATCGCAAGAACGAAAGCCCGGAGGAAAGCCCGAAAGGGTGAGTACGAAGGAAGCGTCCGTTCCTTGAGAACTCAACAGCGTGCCAAAAATCAACGCCAGAAGTTGATACCCCGTCCACTCCGGTGGATG
>NZ_JBEZWL010000135.1:0-19998 GCF_040648015.1 Streptomyces sp. NPDC029216
GGCCCGTCGGCCGGGTCCGGCGGCGAGGGCACGGGGGCCGGGGCGGCCCCCGGAACGCCCGGCATTCCCGGTGCGGGCTCCGGCTCCGGCTCCGGCGAGGTCGGCGTGGCCCGGCGCGAGGGCGACCGGCTGCGGTTCGTGGGCGCGGCCACGCGCCGGATCGCGCGCGGCATCGACCTCGACGAGATCGTGCTCGGCCTGTGCCGGGCGACCGTTCCCACCTTCTCCGACGCGATCCTGGTCTACCTGCGCGATCCGCTGCCGGTCGGCGACGAACGGCCCGTCGGCCCGGTCGTTTTAAGGCTGCGCCGCACCGACCGGCTCCGGCCGATCGACGATCTGGGCCTGGCCGACGGGGCCGAGGCCGCCGGAGCCGCGGGGGGCGCCGGCGAACTCGACTTCAGCCAGCTGCCGCTGGTCGGCCCGCAGGGTGACCTGCCCGCGGCGGAGCTGTGCGAGATCCGGACCGGCGGGGCCCTCGCCGAGGTACTGCGCGGCGTACGGCCCGTGTTCGGGTCGGCTCCCGGGGCCCGGGACGCGCTGCCGGAGCTGCTGGGCGCCGACCATCCGGTGCCGCGCGGGCAGCGGGCCATCCTGGCCCCGCTGCGGGGCCGCCGGCGCGTGATCGGCGCGGCGGTGTTCCTGCGCACCCCGGACCGGGACGCGTTCGAGACGAACGACCTGCTCGTCGCCGCCCAGTTGGCCACGCACACCGCGCTCGGCATCGACAAGGCCGTGCTGTACGGCCGCGAGGCGTACATCGCCGACGAGCTCCAGCGCACGATGCTGCCCGACAGCCTGCCCCAGCCCACCGGGGTGCGGCTGGCCTCCCGCTACCTGCCCGCCGCCGAGACCGCCCGGGTGGGCGGCGACTGGTACGACGCCATACCGCTGCCCGGCAGCCGGGTCGCGCTGGTCGTCGGCGACGTCATGGGCCACTCGATGACCTCCGCCGCGATCATGGGCCAGCTGCGCACCACCGCGCAGACCCTCGCCCAGCTGGACCTGCCCCCGGCCGAGGTCCTCCACCACCTGGACGAACAGGCCCAGCGGCTCGGCTCCGACCGGATGGCCACCTGCCTGTACGCGGTCTACGACCCGGTCTCGCACCGGATCACCATCGCCAACGCCGGCCACCCGCCGCCGGTCCTGCTGCACCTGGGCGGCCGCGCCGAGGTGCTGCGCGTCCCGCCGGGCGCCCCCATCGGGGTCGGCGGGGTGGACTTCGAGGCCGTGGAGCTGGACGCCCCGGCCGGGGCCACGCTGCTGCTGTACACCGACGGGCTGGTGGAGTCCCGGCTGCGGGACGTGTGGACGGGCATCGACCAGCTGCGCGAACGGCTCGCGACCACCGCGCAGCTGACCGGGCTGGACCACTCGCCGCCGCTGGAGGCCCTCTGCGACGACGTGCTGGACATGCTCGGCCCCGGCGACCGGGACGACGACATCGCGCTGCTGGCGGCCCGCTTCGAGGGGATCGCGCCCAGCGACGTGGCGTACTGGTTCCTGGACCCGGAGGAGACCGCTCCGGGCCGGGCCCGCCGCTTCGCCCGGCGCGCCCTGGCCCGCTGGGGCCTGGAGGAGCTGAGCGACTCGCTGGAGCTGCTGGTCAGCGAGGTGGTCACGAACGCCGTCCGGTACGCCGAGCGGCCCGTGACCCTGCGGCTGCTGCGTACGGACGTGCTGCGCTGCGAGGTCGGCGATGACTCCCCGCAGCTGCCGCGCCAGCGCCGGGCCCGGGAGACGGACGAGGGCGGGCGCGGCCTCTTCCTGGTCAACCGGCTGGCACGGCGCTGGGGCGCGACCCGGCTGAGCAGCGGCAAGGTGGTCTGGTTCGAGCTGCCGCTGCCCGGGGGGCACGACCGGCGCTGACCGGCTACGGACGGGAAAACGCCTCCGCCCCGCAGCGTTCTCGCTGCGGGGCGGAGGCGTTTTGCGGGTACTACCGCGTTTTCCGGGTACTACTGCGTTTTCCGGGTACTACTGCGGCGCGTCCGGGTTCAGGATCGGCGGCGTCGGCTTCTTCGTCGGCGGCTGCGGATCACCGGTCGGCGACGGGTTCTTCGTCGGCGGGGTCGGGTTCTTCGTCGGCGGCGTCGGGTCCGGCTTGCCGCTGCCGCTGCCCGAGGGGTCCGGGGAGCCCGTCGGGCGGGTGCCGGAGGTGGACGGCGACGGGCTGACGGAGCCGGAGGGGCCGCTCGACGGGACCGCGGTACGGGTCGGGCCGGCCGGGGTGCCCATCTTCGCGTCCGACAGGTCGAACTCGCCCGTCGAGACGCCCTTGAGCGCGGCCAGGGTGTACGCCTGCCAGATCTGGGCGGGGAAGCTGGAACCGCCCGCGCGGCCCTTGCCGGCGGTACCGGTCAGGGTCACCTGGCTGTGCGAGTTCGGGTCCTCGCCGAACATCGCGACGACGGTGACGAGCTCCGGGGTGTAACCGGTGAACCAGGCGGCCACGTTGGACTCGGTGGTGCCGGTCTTGCCCGCGGCCTGGTAGGCGTCGCTGCGCACGGCCTTGCCGGAGCCGTCCTGGACCACGCCGGTCAGGACCTTGGTGACGGTGTCGGCGGTCTCGCGCTTGATGACCTGAGCGCCGAAGGGGCTGACCGGCTTGAACTGGGCGTCGACGTGCTCGGCGCTCTTGACGATGGTCGGGGTGACCTTCTTGCCGTGGTTGCCGAAGGTGGCGTAGACGCCGGCCATCTCGACGGTGTTGGCGCTCATCGTGCCGAGGGACATCGCGGGCTTGTCGGCCGGCCAGCCGTCACGGTCGCGCATGCCGAGGGCGATGGCGGTCTTCTTCGTCTCCTGCGGCTTCGCGTCCACGATCATCTGCGCGTACACCGAGTTCACGGAGGAGTTGGTGGCCTCCTGGACCGTGAGGTTCGGGTCGCCGTAGTTGATGTCGTCCTGGTTCTGCGGGGCGAAGGGGGTGTCGCTGCCGACCACGGGGCGCTTGCTGGTGCCGTCGTAGAGGGCGTTCGGGGTGATCGGACGGCCGTCCTGGGTCTTCGCCCCGGTCTCCAGGGCGGTGGCCAGCACGATCGGCTTGAAGGTGGAGCCCGGCTGGTAGTCGGTGCGCAGGGCGTTGCTCTCGGCCTTCTCCGTCAGGCCCACGCCGCCGTACATGGCGACGATGTTGCCGGTCTTGGCGTCCACGGAGGTGGCGCCGGCCTGGACGCTCTGGTCCTGGGGGCGGTCCTTGGCGTTCTTGCGGTCGAGCTTGGACTCCAGCTCGTCCTCGACGGCCTTCTCCAGCGCCGCCTGCTTCTTCTTGTCGATGTTGAGGGTGATCGTCCAGCCGCCGGCCGCGATGTCGGCCTCCTTGACGCCCTGGCGGCTCAGCTCCTGCTTGGCGGCCTGGATCAGATAGCCCTTCTGGCCGTCCATCCCGGGCTGCGCCTTGGGCTTGATGGGCTCCTGGAACTTCAGGGTGTCGCGCTTGGCCTTGTCCAGCTTGCCCATCTCGACCATGTTGTCGAGGACGGCGTTGAAGCGGATCAGGGCCAGCCGCTTGCCGTTGGGGCCCGCGATGGCCCAGTCGTACTGGCTGGGGGCCTGGATGACGGCGGCCAGGTAGGCGCCCTGCTCCAGGGTCAGCTTGTCGGAGTCGACGCCGTAGTAGGCCTGGGCGGCGGCCTGGATGCCGTAGGCGTTGCGGCCGTAGAAGTTGGTGTTCAGGTAGCCGGCGAGGATGTCGTCCTTCTCCATGCGCTGGTCGACCTTGAGGGAGATCACCAGCTCCCGGAGCTTTCGGGTCGCCGACTGGTCCTGGGTCAGGTAGTAGTTCTTGACGTACTGCTGGGTGATCGTCGAACCGCCGGCCGTGCCCTTGCCGCGCACGGTGTTGAAGACACCGCGGGCCACGCCCATGACGTCGATGCCGCGGTCCTTGTAGAAGGACTTGTTCTCGATCGCGATGAACGCGGTGCGCACGTCCTCCGGGATCTTGTCGATGGGGACGATCTCGCGGTTCATCTTGCCGGTGCGGGTCATGATCGACCCGTCGGCCCACTTGTACGTGTTGCTCTGGAGGACCGCCGTCTTGTTCGGGTCGGTCGGCTCGTCCACGGAGAAGTAGAGCGCGAAGGCTCCGGCTATGAGGAGCAGGATCCCGCCGAGGAAGGTCCCGAGGATGGTCTTCCAGTTGAAGATGCGACGTATACCGCTGCGCTTCTTCCCGGTCGGCTTGCCCGCGCGTCCGGCGGCACGCCCGGTCGGCGCCTTCCGCCCACCGCGCTGCTGCTGCGCCCGTCGCGCATCTGCTCGGCCCATCGCTCCCGCTCCGCTCGATTACCCCCCCGACGTCAGCTCAGAAAACTAACACCGCAGGCTGTGACAAAGGTTGGCTAACCCTGACCAAAACCGGTCAATTCGGACGTGAGAATCAGCACCCACTCCAATGGAACCGACGCCCACGATGCCGGAAGGGTTGCGGTCATCGCAAAAAGTGATATCACTTTGCTAGGCATTCCGATCGGCCACGACCGGACGCGACGGATCAAACGGGGGTATTCCATGACAGCGACTGTGACCGACGAACGACCGGCCGGCGTAAGGGAGTTCGCGGCGAACAGCCTCGGCGGCGGGCTCGCCCTGCTGCTCGGGCTGGTGGGGACGGTGGCCGGGGCCGGCCTGGTCGCCTTCGGTGCGGCGGTGACCGCGACGGCGACGAAGGCGACGCTGATCCCGCTCGGCGTCCTGCTGGTCCTGGCCTCGGTGCTGGCCATGAGCGGGCTGAACACCGTGGCCCCCGGCCAGGCCCGCGTGGTCCAGCTCTTCGGCCGCTACCGGGGCACGATCCGCACCGACGGGCTGCGCTGGGTGAACCCGCTGACCTCCCGCGAGAAGATCTCCACCCGGGTGCGCAACCACGAGACGGCCGTCCTGAAGGTCAACGACGCCTACGGCAACCCGATCGAGCTCGCCGCGGTCGTGGTGTGGAAGGTCGCGGACACCGCGCGGGCGGTCTTCGAGGTCGAGGACTTCACGGAGTTCGTCGAGACGCAGACCGAGGCCGCCGTGCGGCACATCGCGATCGAGTACCCCTACGACTCCCACGACGAGGGCGGCCTCTCGCTGCGCGGCAACGCCGAGGAGATCACCGAGAAGCTCGCGGCCGAGCTGGCCACCCGGGTCGACGCCGCGGGCGTCGAGATCATCGAGTCCCGCTTCACCCACCTCGCGTACGCTCCGGAGATCGCCTCCGCGATGCTCCAGCGCCAGCAGGCCGGTGCGGTCGTGGCGGCCCGCAAGCAGATCGTCGAGGGCGCGGTGGGCATGGTGGAGCTCGCCCTGACCCGGCTGGCCGAGGAGGAGATCGTGGACCTGGACCCGGAGCGCAAGGCCTCCATGGTCTCGAACCTGATGGTGGTCCTCTGCGGCGACCGCGCGGCCACGCCGGTCATCAACACGGGCACCCTCTACCAGTGACCCCCGCCGGCGGCACCCCGCCCGAGGACCGGGAAGGGGCCGAGCCCAAGCCGGCCCGGGCCGGGCGGCAGGCGCGCAAGCAGGTGCTGCTGCGGCTCGACCCGCAGGTGTACGACGCCCTCGCGCGCTGGGCCGGCGAGGAACTGCGCAGCGCGAACGCGCAGATCGAGTTCCTGCTCCGCAAGGCCCTGTCCGAGTCGGGCCGCCTCCCCGGCGGCGCCGCCCCGATCCCGCCCCGCGGCCGCCCCCGCACCGGCCGGGACACCTGACCCGCCGCACCACCCGGCACCGGCCTCCGCCCGGGCGCGACCTCCGCGCCCGGGCGCTCGCCGTCTGCCCGCCCCCATCTGCGCCGACCCGCCGTCCGGCGATCTATACACCGTGCGTATACACGCCGTGTATAGTCGCCGCCATGTCCATCGGCCACACTCTGCTCGGCCTCCTGGAGGCCGGCCCGCGCCACGGGTACGACCTCAAGCGCGCCTTCGACGAAACCTTCGGCCACGACCGGCCCCTCGCCTACGGGCAGGTCTACTCGACCATGTCCCGCCTCCTGAAGAACGGCCTCGTCGAGGTCGACGGGATCGAAAGTGGCGGCGGCCCCGACCGCAAGCGGTACGCCATCACCGACGCCGGCATCACCGACGTCGAGCAATGGCTCGCCGAGCCCGAGAAGCCCGAGCCCTACCTCCAGTCCACCCTCTACACGAAGGTGGTCCTCTCGCTGCTCACCGGCCGCAGCGCGAGCGGCCTGCTGGACACCCAGCGCACCGAACACCTGCGCCTGATGCGCATCCTGACCCAGCGCAAGCGCAAGGGCGACCTCGCCGACCAGCTGATCTGCGACCACGCCCTGTTCCACCTGGAGGCCGACCTGCGCTGGCTCGAACTCACCTCCGCCCGCCTGGACCAGCTCGCCCGGGAGGTACGCCGATGACCCCGGCCGGTTCCCTCCTCGTCGCCGCCGGCCTGCACAAGGCGTACGGCTCCACCAAGGCCCTCGACGGCGCCGAGTTCTCCATCCACCCCGGCGAGGTCGTCGCCGTCATGGGCCCCTCCGGCTCCGGCAAGTCCACGCTCCTGCACTGCCTCGCCGGGATCGTCCCGCCCGACTCCGGCACCGTCACCTACGCCGGCCGCGAGCTCACCGCCCTGAGCGACGCCGAGCGCAGCGCCCTGCGCCGCACCGAGTTCGGCTTCGTCTTCCAGTTCGGGCAGCTCGTCCCCGAACTGACCTGCGTCGAGAACGTCGCCCTCCCGCTGCGCCTGGCCGGGGTCAAGCGCAAGGAGGCCGAACGGACCGCCCTGGAGTGGATGGAACGGCTCCAGGTCGAGGACACCGGCGCCAAGCGCCCCGGCGAGGTCAGCGGCGGCCAGGGCCAGCGCGTGGCCGTGGCCCGCGCCCTGGTCACCCGGCCCCGGGTGGTCTTCGCGGACGAGCCCACCGGCGCCCTCGACTCCCTCAACGGCGAACTGGTGATGCAGCTGCTCACCGAGGCCGCCCGGGCCGCGAGCGCCGCCGTCGTCCTGGTCACGCACGAGACCCGCGTCGCCGCCTACTCCGACCGCGAGATCGTCGTCCGCGACGGCCGGTCGCGGGACATGGAGCACGCCCTGTGAGCGCGCTCCGGGCCTGGTCCCGCGACCTCGCCCTCGGGGCCCGCTTCGCCTTCGGCGGCGGACGCCGGGGCTGGACCCGCACCCTGCTCACCGGCGTCGGCGTCGGCCTCGGCGTCGCGCTGCTGCTGATCAGCACCGCCATACCGGGGGCGCTGACCGCCCGCCACGCACGCGAGGACGCCCGCTCCGTCCTGGGCGCCGCCGAGGCCGCCGCCCCCGGCCGGAACACCCTGCTGATCGCCCGCGTCGACCAGACCTACCGCGACCAGGACATCAACGGCCGGATGCTGCGCATGGAGGGCCCCGACGCCCCCGTGCCGCCGGGGCTCAAGGACCTGCCGCAGCCCGGTGAGATGGCGGTCTCCCCCGCCCTGGCACGGCTGCTGGCCTCCCCCGAGGGGGCGGGCCTGCGCAAGCGGCTCGCCGCCCCGATCACCGCGACCGTCGCCGACCGGGGCCTGACCGGCCCGGCCGAACTCCTCTTCTACCTGGGCGACGACACCCTCCGCACGGACGGGCCGGGCGGGTACCGGGTCCACCGGATCAAGGCCTTCGCGGGCGACCGGGACGCCAGGGACCTCGACCCGGTGCTGATGCTGCTGGTCGTCCTGGCCTTCGTCGCCCTGCTGACTCCCGTCGTCGTCTTCATCGCCACCGCCGTACGCTTCGGCGGGGAGCGGCGCGACCAGCGGCTGGCCGCGCTGCGCCTGGTGGGCGCCGACGCGCGCACGGTGCGCCGGATCGCCGCCGGTGAGGCCCTGTCCGGCTCGCTGGCCGGACTGCTGTTCGGCGCGGGCTTCTTCCTGGCCGGGCGGAGCCTGGTCGGGGCCCTCTCCTTCCAGCAGCGCAGCGTCTTCCCGCACGACCTGGACCCCTCGGTCTGGCTGGCCCTGCTGGTGGCCCTGGCGGTGCCCGTGGCGGCCGTCGCCGTCACGGTGTTCGCCCTGCGCCGGGTGGTCATCGAGCCACTGGGCGTCGCACGGACGGCCGCGCCGCGTCGGCGCCGCGTCTGGTGGCGGCTGCTGCTGCCGCTCGCCGGGCTGGGCCTGCTCCTCCCGGTGGGGCGGGACGGCGGCCACGGCCGCTTCAGCCGCTGGCAGATCGGCGGCGGTGTGCTGCTGCTGCTCGTGGCCGTCACCGTCCTGCTGCCCTGGCTGCTGGAGCGGACCGTGGGCCGGCTCTCGGGCGGGCCCGCCTCCTGGCAGCTGGCCGTCCGCCGGCTCCAGGTCGACAGCGGCGGCGCGGCGCGCCTGGTCAACGGCATCGCGGTGGCGGTGGCCGGGGCGATCGCCCTCCAGATGGTCTTCACCGGCGTCGAGGAGGACTACGAGAAGCCCACCGGCCAGGACCCGGCCCGCGCGGCCGTCTCGGTCCTGCTGCACTCGGGCACCGAATCCCGCGCCGGCTCCGTCGCCAGGGAACTCGCCGGGGCGCCGGGCATCACCCGTACGGTCCCGCTGGGCGGCTTCCCGGCTGCCCGCACCGTCCCGGACCAGGGACAGATCGTCCAGGTCACCGTCGGCACCTGCGAGGCGCTGCGGGAGGTCGCCGAGATCGACGCCTGCGCCGAGGGCGACGCCTTCGCCCTCTCCGGCGGCGGGCTCTCCCCCACCGGCGAGCCGCTCACCCCCGCGCCCGGCACCCGGCTCTACGCGGGCAACGTCTCCGGCTACCAGGGCGCGAGGCTGCCCGACGAGAAGGCCGTCGAGTGGACGTTCCCCGCGGGCGCCCGCACCGTTGGGCCGCGCGAGGACCCCGAAGGACGCCTGCGCGAGGGGCTGCTGGTCACCCCGTCGGCCGCGCCGCAGGGCCTGGGCACCTGGCAGTCCGCCCAGATCTACGTCCAGGCCGACGAGTCCCGGCCCGACGCCCTCGACCGGATCCGCACGGCCGCGTTCAAGGCCGACCCGTTCGCCACGGCGCTTACCCTGCGCGAGAGCGCCGAGAACGCCTCGTACTCGACGATCCGCACCGGGCTGTTCTTCGGCGCCACCGGCGTACTGGTGCTCATCGGCGCGAGCCTGCTGGTCTCGCAGCTGGAGCAGCTGCGCGAGCGCCGGCGGCTGCTGGCCGTGCTGGTCGCCTTCGGGACCCCGCGCCGCACGCTGAGCCTGTCGGTGCTGTGGCAGACGGCGCTGCCGATCGCACTCGGGCTGACCCTGGCGGCCGGCGTCGGCCTCGCCCTGGGGTCCACCCTGCTGTGGGCCATGTCCCGGCCGGTGCACGTCGACTGGACCTCGGTGCTGGCCCTGGCCGGGGCCGGGGCGGGCGTGGTCGCGCTGATCACCCTGCTGGGCCTGCCGCCCCTGCTGCGCCTGATGCGCCCGGAGGGCCTGCGCACGGAGTGACCCCCGCCCGTACGGGGGGCACCCGCCCCCGTACGGGAACACCCGCCCCCTGTACGGGGGCACCCGCGCCCGCTCCCGCCGTGGCCGCCCGTCAGTCGGTCGGCCACACCGGGAGCGGGCGCACCGCTTCGCGCAGCGCGGCCGCGATGGCCCGGAACTCCTCCTGCCGGGCGGTCCCGGTCCGCATGGCCAGCGCGATCCGCCGCGAGGGGGCCGGCTCGGCGAAGTACCCGGTGGCCAGGGCCTCGTTGCGGGCCGTCTCCAGCCGCAGCGCGGTGCGCGGCAGCAGGGTCACCCCGAGCCCCCCGGCGACCAGCTGGACCAGCGTGGACAGTCCGGCGGCGGTGGTGGTGACGTCCGCGCCGGCGGTGCGCCCGGCCTCCCGGCAGATGTCCAGGGCCTGGTCGCGCAGGCAGTGCCCCTCGTCCAGCAACAGCAGCTGCAGGCCCCGCAGTTCCTCGCGCGGGATGTCCCTGCGCCCGGCCAGCGGGTGCTCGCGGGGGGCCAGCAGGACGAAGTCCTCGTCGAACAGCGGCAGTTCGCTCACCCCGGGCACGCCCAGCGGCACCGCGAGCAGCAGCAGGTCGAGGCGTCCGGCGGCCAGCCCCTCCAGCAGGGAGGCCGTCTGCTCCTCGTGGACCTGGAGGTCCATGCGGGGGTAGCGGCGGTGGAAGAGCCCCAGCACGGTCGGCAGCAGGTACGGGGCCACGGTCGGGATCACCCCGAGGCGCAGCACCCCGGTGAAGGGGGCCCGTACCGCCTCGGCCTCCTCCAGCAGCCCGCCCACCGCGTCGAGCACGCCCCGCGCCCGGACCGCGATGCGTTCGCCGGCCGGGGAGAGCAGCACCTTGCGGGTGGTGCGTTCCAGCAGCTGCACCCCGAGGGCCTCCTCCAGCGCGGAGACCGCCCCGGAGAGCGCGGGCTGGCTCATTCCGATCGCCGCGGCGGCGTCCCGGAAGTGCAGGTGCTCCGCCACCGCCGCGAAGGCGCGCAGCTGCGCCAGCGTCGGCTGCTTCTGTCCTCTACTACTCACAGCCACTGATAGGTACCTCCGATCACCCGCCACAAGACTAGCTATTTCCCTAATCAATGCAGCTGTGCCAGCATATGAGATCCGTCCAACCCCTTCGGAAAGCCCCCAAAAGGGTCACTTTCCATTCTGCAAGGAGAGTTCGTGCTCACTGTCGGTGACAAGTTCCCCAGCTACGACCTGACCGCCTGCGTCTCGCTCGAAGCCGGCAAGGAGTTCGCGCAGATCGACCAGAAGTCCTACGAGGGCAAGTGGCGCGTCCTGTTCTTCTGGCCGGCCGACTTCACTTTCGTGTGCCCGACCGAGATCGCCGCGTTCGGCAAGCTGAACGACGAGTTCCTCGACCGTGACGCCCAGATCCTCGGCATCTCCGGCGACTCCGAGTACGTCCACCACGCCTGGCGCAAGGACCACGCCGACCTGCGTGACCTGCCCTTCCCGATGCTGGCCGACTCCAAGCACGAGCTGATGCAGGCCTGCGGCATCCAGGGCGAGGACGGCTTCGCCCAGCGCGCCGTCTTCATCGTGGACCCGAACAACGAGATCCAGTTCTCGATGGTGACCGCCGGTTCCGTGGGCCGTAACCCCAAGGAGGTCCTGCGGGTCCTCGACGCCCTGCAGACCGACGAGCTGTGCCCCTGCAACTGGAACAAGGGCGACGACACCCTGAACGCCGGCGCCCTGCTGGCCGGTGAGTGACGGATGTCCCTCGACTCCCTCAAGTCCGCCATACCGGACTTCGCCAAGGACCTGAAGCTGAACCTCGGCTCGGTCATCGGCAACCAGGACACCCTCACCCAGCAGCAGCTGTGGGGCACCGTCCTGTCCTGCGCGATCGCCGCCCGCTCCCCGCGCGTCCTGCGTGAGCTGGAGCCCGAGGCGAAGGCCGCGCTGTCCCCGGAGGCGTACAACGCCGCCAAGTCCGCCGCCGCGGTCATGGCGATGAACAACGTCTTCTACCGGACCCGGCACCTGCTCTCCGACCCGGAGTACGGCACGCTGCGCGCGGGCCTGCGGATGAACGTCATCGGCAACCCGGGCGTGGAGAAGGTGGACTTCGAGCTGTGGTCGCTCGCGGTCTCCGCCATCAACGGCTGCGGCCAGTGCCTGGACTCGCACGAGCAGGTCCTGCGCAAGGCGGGCGTGGACCGCGAGACGGTCCAGGAGGCCTTCAAGATCGCCTCGGTGATCCAGGCCGTCGCCGTCACCCTCGACGCCGAAGCGGCCCTGGCCGCCGAGTAGTCGCCCGTACGGGTGAACCCCGTACGTCCGTGCCCCCGCAGCCCTCCCGGCGGCGGGGGCACGGCGCGTTCCACGGCTTAGGCCGTCTCTTTCGGATCTTGCCGGTCAGGCGAGATCCGGAAGAGACGGCCTACGTGCGCAGCCGGGCCATCAGGGCGCGCACGTCCTCGACCATCGCCGTCTTGACCGCGTCCCCGTCCACGCCCGAACGGGTCTCGCCGTCCCCCTCCCACCACTGGACGGTGAGCGTGAAGACCGCCCCGCCGTCGAGCACCTGGAGCCGGGGCGCCTGCGCCTTCCCGGAGAACACCGCCCGCTCGCCCAGACCCGGCACCTGCTCCACCGGGACGGAGGGGGAGCGGAGGTCCGGGTTGAGCTCGGGATGGAAGCCGAACTCCGTCGCGGGGTCGGCCTTCTTGTGCAGCTCCACGAGGACCTCCGCCATGTGGGTGAACGGGTTCGAGCCGCGCCCGCCGGTGGAGTAGCAGAAGGACCAGTCCAGGGCGGAGCTCTCCCCGTGGCTCGGCATGCCCACGCCGAACTCCCCGGTCGCCGCGGCGACCGACTTCAGCGGGGTCTCCGCGCACAGCTGCTCGCTCTGCCGGTACCGGATCGGGGGCCCGGCCTCGACGTAACGTTCCTGCAGCACCAGGGCCCCGGCCCACACCACCGAGGCCGTCACCGCCCCGCCCAGCGCCCAGCGCCAGGGCGCACGCGCCCTCGGCGGACGCTCCGCCGGCTCGTCGGCGGCGAACTCCGCGGGGCGGCCGTCGGTCCACGCCCCTTCGAGCTCGGGCTCGCCGATCACCCCCGGGCCTCCCGCGCGGCCGTCTCGGCGGCGGTGGCGCCGTGCGGGCCGGGGCCGGTCGGGGAGGCGGGTGCCAGGCGGCGCTCGCGCGAGTACGCGCGCAGGTAGACCACCACGGTGTTGGTGACGGCGACCAGCGGCACGGCGACGACGGCGCCGCCGATGCCCGCGATCATCCCGCCGGCCGCGACCGACAGCACCACCGCGAGCGGGTGGACCCGTACGGCCCGGCCCAGGATGAAGGGCTGGAGCACGTGCCCCTCGATCTGCTGGACGGCCAGGACCACCAGCAGCACCATCAGCGCGGCGAACGGCCCCTGGGTCACCAGGGCGACGACCACCGCGAGGGCGCCGGAGACCACCGCGCCGACGAGCGGGATGAAGGCGAAGAGGAAGATGAACACGGCGAGCGGGACGGCCATCGGCACCTTGAGGAAGTAGATGCCGAGGCCGATGAAGACGGCGTCGATGAGCGCGACGAGGACCGTGCCGCGCACGTACGCGGTCAGCGTGCGCCACGCGCGCGGGCCGGCGCCGGCGACGCCGGGGCGGGCGGGGGACGGGACCAGGCCGAGCACCCAGTTCCAGATCTTCTGGCCGTCGTAGAGCAGGAACAGCGTCGAGAACATCGCGAGCAGCATCCCGGTCAGCACCTCGACGAGCACCGTCACGCCCTGGAGTCCGGCGGAGGTGATCTCCTCGGTGTTGGTGCCGATGGTCTCGCTGAGGTTCTTCGCGATGTCGTTGATCTGCTTCTCGGTCACGTGGAACGGACTGTCCAGTGCCCAGCTCTTGAGCTCGTTGATGCCCTCGCGCAGCCGGTTGGAGAGGTCGTCGAGGTTCTCCATGACCTGCCAGACCACGAACCAGCCGACCAGTCCGATGACGACGAAGCCGAGGATCGCGGTGACGGCGGTGGCCAGGCCGCGGGGCAGCCCGATCCGGCGCAGCCGGACCACGAACGGCTGGAGCAGCGCGGTGACGAGCAGGGCGGCGGCGAAGGCGAGGACGACCAGGCGGACTTCGCTGATCACCTTCATCAGCACCCAGACCATCCCGGCGAGCAGCAGCAGCCGCCAGCTGGCCTCGGCGGCGACGCGCACCCCCCAGGGGATGACGGCCGCCGGGTCGGGCCGCGGGGGCGCCGGGGGCTCCCCGGGCACGGGCGCCGCGACGGCGGTCTCGGGGACGGCCGCGGCCGGGACCGGCGCCGGTTCCACATCGGCCGTGGCCTCCGCCTCGACCTCCGCCCGCCGCTCGTCCAGGCGCGCCTCCATCCGGCTCAGCCCTCTGCCGAGCCGGCCGAGCCAGCCCGTCCTCTTCGCCATGTCGTTCCCTTCCCCCGCCCTGCGATCACGCCTCGCACGACCGTACACGCGAGGAACCCCACACCGTAGGACGGTGCGGGGTTCCCCGAGGTTGTGCGCGGGCGGCGTCCGCCAGGGCTCTAGTACCAGCCGTTGGCCTGGTGGAAGCTCCAGGCGCTGCAGGGGCTGCCGTAGCGCTCGTTCATGTAGCCCAGGCCCCACTTGATCTGCGTGGCCGGGTTGGTGCGCCAGTCCGAGCCGGCCGAGGCCATCTTCGAACCGGGGAGCGCCTGGACCAGGCCGTAGGCGCCCGAAGAGGAGTTCACGGCCTGGTAGTTCCAGGTGGATTCCTCGTTGATGATGTTGGAGAAGCACTGGAACTGGCCCGAGGGGACCAGCTGCCGGGCGATGTCCTTGACCTGGGCGACCGTGTAGGAGCCCTGGACCGGGAAGTCGCCGGCGTCGCGCGTGGCCGAGCGGCTGGCGATGCCCTCCGCCGCGTCGCGCTCCTCCTTGAGCTTCTTGGCGTCCGCGTCCTTCTTGGCCTGCTCCGCCTTCTCGGCCTCGGCCTTCTTGGCCTTGGCGTCCTCGGCGGCCTGGAGGCGGGCGGCCTCCTCCGTCGAGCGCTTGGCGTCGTCGTCGGCGGCGTGGGCGATGGCGTCGGCCTGCTGGGCCAGGGACCCGCTCTGGACCTGGGCCTGTTCGCCGACCGGAATGTCCTGGAGGAGCGTCGCTCCGGACGCGGTCGTCTCGAGGTCGTTCGAGGTGGCGGCATCGCCAGTGGCGACGCCGACGACTGCGCCGACGGTGGTGACCGCGGTGGCCGAAGCCACTGCGAACCCCCGGACCGAGATCCGGCTCACACGGTGTCCTTCCAGCAGCGTCCGCAGTGACCGCGCGTCCGCAAGAGTGCCCCTTCGACACTGGACTCCGTGGTGTTCTGGTCACTGGAGACACGGGCCCGTGGGCAACTCCCTTGCGGGGGCTGCCGCGTGAAACCGGGCGGCATACGGTCAACGGCTGTGGAGTTGTGGTGCTGCGCGTATCCCCAACTGGAGATACAGATGTGCCGTATGCGGGGCCTGACGGAAAACAGACTCTGCCGGACCTCGACGCCGCAAGGCAATTCCGCGTTGCGTGGGAAAGGTCACACCAGGCATGCCGCGGCTGTTTTCGCCAAAGGCCTGTGCGGAAGGGCGCCGTCCGGCTAGGCTCCTCGGCCTTTGCCGGACGGCGCCAACTCACCGTCCCTCTATGGGGGATTTGACCCTTACGGGCCCTCCTCGCACCTCGTGGGCGATCAGAGCGATTCGAGCATCTCCGTGACCAGTGCGGCGATCGGCGAACGCTCCGAGCGGGTGAGCGTGACGTGGGCGAAGAGCGGATGCCCCTTCAGCTTCTCAACGACGGCGACCACTCCGTCGTACCGGCCGACGCGCAGATTGTCGCGCTGGGCCACGTCATGGGTCAGAACGACCCGGGAATTGGCCCCGATACGGGACAGAACGGTCAGCAGGACGTTGCGCTCCAGGGACTGCGCCTCGTCGACGATCACGAAGGCGTCGTGCAGGGAGCGGCCGCGGATGTGCGTGAGCGGGAGGACCTCCAGCATCCCGCGGTTCAGCACCTCCTCGATGACCTCGCGCCCGGCGACAGAGGAGAGGGTGTCGAACACCGCCTGCGCCCAAGGGCTCATCTTCTCGCCCGCGTCGCCCGGCAGGTAGCCGAGGTCCTGGCCGCCGACCGCGTACAGCGGCCGGAAGACCATCACCTTCTGGTGCTGCCGGCGCTCCAGGACGGCCTCCAGGCCCGCGCACAGCGCCAGCGCCGACTTTCCGGTGCCGGCCCGGCCGCCCATCGAGATGATCCCGATCTCCGGGTCGAGCAGCAGGTCCAGGGCGATGCGCTGTTCGGCGCTGCGCCCGTGCAGCCCGAAGGCGTCGCGGTCGCCGCGGACGAGCCGGACGTTGCCGTCGGCGGTGACCCGGCCCAGGGCCTTGCCGCGTTCGGACTGGAGGATCAGACCGGTGTGCACCGGCAGTTCGGCGGCCTCCGGTACGTAGAGCCGCTCCTCCGAGAAGAGGAGGTCCACCTGCTCCCCGGAGAGGGCGAGCTCGCTCATGCCGGTCCAGCCGGCGTCGGTGATGGCGAGCTCCGCCCGGTACTCCTCGGCGAGCAGGCCGACGGACGAGGCCTTGATGCGCAGCGGCAGGTCCTTGGAGACGACCGTGACGTCGTAGCCCTCGGCCTGGAGGTTGCGGGCGACCGCCAGGATGCGCGAGTCGTTGTCCCCCTGCCGGAATCCCGCCGGCAGGACGCCGGGGTCGGAGTGGTTGAGCTCGACGCGCAGGGTCCCGCCCAGATCGCCCAGCGGGATGGGGGCGTCGAGGCGGCCGTGGCGAACCCGGAAGTCGTCGAGCAGGCGCAGGGCCTGACGGGCGAAGTAGCCGAGCTCGGGATGGTGCCTCTTCGCCTCCAGCTCGGTGATCACCACGATCGGGAGCACGACCTCGTGCTCGTCGAAGCGCGAGATCGCGTTGGGGTCTGCCAGCAGGACGCTGGTGTCGAGGACGTAGGTCCGCCTGTCGGACAGGCGGCGCTTTGTGCTGGTCACCACGGAAGGACGTACCCCCTCGGAAGAGGTCGGGCCATGAAGACCGGACCGGTCAACGGCGCCTGTGCCAGGGCCGCTTTCCGGCCCTCCAATCCGTCCGTGCGAACCGCACGCTCGTCCTGGTGCAAAGGGCCTCCCGGGCGGACGGCCCGGTGCCGTCCGCTGAGACTCGACACCCGTGGATCGGGCATCGACCTGCCAGGCTTATGCCCTTCAACGAGCGCACCCATGCCATGGCATATGACGCACGCTCGGTGAACCCCAGGTGAAGGCCTCGTCCCGCCGGGTCAGGTCCCGTACCGCCGGTGGCGGGCCGCGTAGTCGCGCAGGGCGCGCAGGAAGTCGACCTTGCGGAAGGCCGGCCAGAAGACCTCGCAGAAGTAGTACTCGGAGTGCGCGCTCTGCCACAGCATGAATCCGGACAGCCGCTGCTCGCCGCTGGTGCGGATCACCAGGTCCGGGTCGGGCTGGCCGCGCGTGTAGAGGTGCTCGGCGATGTGGTCGATGTCCAGGACCTCGGCGAGCTCCTCGAAGGACGTGCCCTTCTCGGCGTGTTCCAGCAGCAGCGAGCGGACCGCGTCGGCGATCTCCTGGCGGCCGCCGTAGCCCACGGCGACGTTGACCAGTATCCCGTCGACGTCGTGCGTGGCCTGCTCGGCCTCCTTCAGCACCCGCTGCGTCCGGGACGGCAGGATGTCCAGGTTCCCGACGTGGTGGACGCGCCAGCGGCCGTCCTCGGCGAGGCCCCTGACGGTGTTCTCGATGATGTTGAGCAGCGGGCGGAGCTCGACCTCGGGCCGGTCCAGGTTGTCCGTGGAGAGCATCCACAGCGTGACGACCTCGACGTCCGTCTCGGTGCACCAGCCCAGCAGCTCGGAGATCTTGTCGGCACCGGCCTGGTGGCCCTGCTCCGTCGTACCTCCGGACGCCTTGGCCCAGCGCCTGTTCCCGTCCAGGATGACGCCGATGTGCTTGGGCGACGCGTCATGGTCGAGGCGGCCTTCCACCCGGCGTGCATACAGCCTGTACACCAGGTCGCGCAGCTTCACGATCTTCCAGCCCCTCCGTGCGGTGCCCCCGTGCGAATTGCGGTCTCCCCCGAGTCCCCGCCACATTACTGCGCGGCGGGATCGGGTACCCAACTCGGTGGGTCACAAGTCCGTGATAGGGAGGACATCGTGACTGATACCAATCCCTATCGGGCAGAGCACTCCCGCTACGACTCCATGCCCTACCGGCGCACGGGCCACAGCGGCCTCAAGCTTCCCGCCATCTCCCTCGGCCTCTGGCACAACTTCGGCGACGACAAGTCCCTGGAGTCCCAGCGGTCGATCCTGCGCCGCGCGTTCGACCTCGGCGTGACCCACTTCGACCTGGCCAACAACTACGGCCCGCCGCCCGGCTCCGCCGAGCTGAACTTCGGCAAGATCTTCGCCCAGGACTTCGCGCGCTACCGCGAGGAGCTGGTCCTCTCCACGAAGGCCGGCTACCTGATGCACCCCGGCCCGTACGGCGAATGGGGCAGCCGCAAGTACCTCCTCGGCTCGCTGGACGCCTCGCTGAAGCGGATGGGCGTCGACTACGTCGACATCTTCTACTCGCACCGGTTCGACCCGGAGACCCCGCTGGAGGAGACCATGGGCGCGCTCGCGTCCGCGGTCCAGCAGGGCAAGGCGCTGTACGTCGGCGTCTCCTCGTACACGGCGGAGCAGACCGCGGAGGCCGTGCGGATCCTGCGGGACATGGGCGTGCGCCCGCTCATCCACCAGCCCTCGTACTCCATGATCAACCGCTGGACGGAGGAGGACGGGCTGCTGGACACCCTGGAGGAGGCCGGCATGGGCTGCATCGCCTTCGCGCCGCTCGCCCAGGGCCTGCTGACCGGCAAGTACCTCCAGGGCATCCCGGAGGGCTCCCGGGCCGCCGCGGGCAAGTCGCTGAACCCGGCGCTGCTCTCGGAGGACGTGGTGCGGCGCCTGAGCGGTCTCAACGACATCGCGGCCCGCCGCGGCCAGTCGCTGGCGCAGCTCGCGCTGAACTGGGTGCTGCGGGACGAGCGGATGACCTCGGCGCTGATCGGCGCGTCGAGCGTGAAGCAGCTGGAGGAGAACGTGGCCGCGCTGACCGGGGCGCCGCTGTCGGAGCAGGAGCTGAAGGAGATCGACTCCTTCGCGGTCTCCACCCCCGGCACGAACATCTGGGCCCAGCGCGGCTGACCTGCGCTTTTGCCCGCGATGCGGCGGAAAGAAAAAACGGGCCGGTCCGTGGGGGGGATACGGACCGGCCCGAGGGGGGGGTTCCACCATAACCCTTCGTAAAGCGTCCTGCGTGCATTGGCGCAGAATGATTACGCTCCGAATCCGCCCAGGAGCACTCCGCTGAGGGCTCCGGCGGCCATGAAGGGCCCGAAGGCGAAGCCCGTCTTGCGGCTCGCGCGGCTGGTCAGGAGCAGGGCGAGACCGTATACGGCCCCGTAGAGCAGGCCCAGGAAGGCCCCGGCCGCCCATACCCCCCACCCGTACCACCCAAGAGCGACCCCGAGCGGAAGCGCGAGCTTGACGTCGCCGAGGCCCATGCCGGCGGGGTTGATCAGGAACAGCAGGAGGTACGCCGCCCCGAGCGCGGCCCCGCCGAGCAGGGCCCCCCGCCAGGTGCCCGCGGCGCGGGGCAGGAGGGCGGCGACGCCGAGCAGGGCCGCGGTGGCGGCGGCGAGGGGCAGCGTGAGCACGTCGGGGAGCCGGTGCACGGCGAGGTCGACGACCGCGAGCAGCACCACGAGCGGGGCGAGCCCGACGAACACGACCGCCTCGGGCCGGGGGCCCCCGGCGGCCCCCAGCGCCCCGCACACGGCCGCGCACGCCGCCCAGCGGGAGCCCGTGCCGTCCGCGGGGCCGAACCAGCCGGCGAGCGGGTGCCCGTCGGGGGTGTGCGTGCGCCAGGGCTCGCCGGGCTCGACGGAGAGCCGGTAGGCGGCGCGGGGCAGCCCCACGCCCGCGGCGGCGCCGTACGCGGCGGCGAGGATGATCACGAGGAGACCCACCCCGCAGACGGTAGGCCCCCGCCGCCCCGCCCGGATGGGCCCGTGGACCCCTTCTCCGCGGCCGCTGCGCGAAGCGGGACCCGGACCCTAGGGTGGGGCCCATGGCCTATCAGGACGGCGCCGGGATCCTGCGCATCGGGCACACCGCCCTCCCCCTGGAGATCGCCGCCTCCTACCGGGCCCGCACCCGCGGCCTCCTCGGGCGGGAGGGGATCGAGGGGGCCATCCTCCTCACACCGGCGGCCAGCGTGCACACCTTCCGCATGCGGTTCCCCATCGACGTCGCCTACCTCGACCGCCGCCTCCGCGTCATCGCCCTGACCACCATGCCCCCGAACCGCCTCGGCCTCCCCCGCCCCCGCGCCCGCCACGTCCTGGAGGCCGGTGCCGGGGCCATGAGCGGGTGGGGGCTGCGGCCCGGGTACGTCGTCGAAGTCGAGCGTCTCAACATCCCCTAGGGGGTGTCCGGCGGATCAGGGCCCGGCACCGGCCTCCAGGACGTGGCGGGCGCGGGGGCGGGGGAGGCCGAGGCGGTTCGGGGGCATGGTGGTCAGGG
>NZ_JBEZWL010000136.1:0-19824 GCF_040648015.1 Streptomyces sp. NPDC029216
AAGCTGGCGACCGGCCTGGCCATCGCCTCCCTGCCGGGTGTCGGTACTGCGTTCTGGCTGGCGGACGACAAGGACCTCCCGCCCTGGATCCGTGATTCGCGGACCGCGCTGAAGGAGACGGGCAAGGCGCTGGTCGCGTGGGACGAGTGGGGCAAGAACCCGGCCCGCGCGGCCGGGGCGGTCACCTTCAACGTCCTGACCACGGTCTTCACCGGCGGTGCGGGCACCGCCGCGAAGGCGGGCACGGTCGCCAAGGTCATCAGCGTGGCGGGCAAGGCCGGGCGGATCATCGACCCGATGACCTACATCGGCAAGGCCGGCCAGCTCGCCAAGATCAAGATCGGTGACGTGTTCGCCAACCTCGGCAAGGTCGACGGGGCCTTCCCGAAGATCGACGACGTCATCTGGAAGGACCTCCCCAAGGCGGACGTCCCCGAGATCAAGTTCCCGCACCCGGAGGACACCGTCCGCCTCCCGGACGACGCGCTGGGCCGCCCCCAGTTCTACGACAAGACCACCCACCAGCTCCTGGACCACAAGGGCCTCCCGAAGCAGGACCTCACCTCGGTCCCGAAGGGATCCGACCACCCCCTGGCGGAGGTCCCCAAGCACGAGGACGTCACGGTCCCCCAGCGCCAGGAAGTCACCGTCGGCGGCCCCTCCCACACCGTGGAGGCCACGGGCCACACCCCCGGCGGCGGCACGTCCCACACCCCGGGCGGCGGCACGTCCCACACCCCGGGCGGCATGGCGGACAACACCCCGCACAACAGCCACACCGACCCCGGCGGCGGCACCGGAGGCCACGGCAACACCGACACCACCCCCACCGGCGGCCACACGGACACCCCCTCCACGGGCGGCCACGGCGACGGCCCCTCCACGGGCGGAGGCGGTCACGGTGACGGCCCGACGGTCCCGCACCAGGGCGGTGGGCTTCCCGACAACCTGGGCCCCGATGACGGGCCGTACCGCAACGAGCACGGCACCGCGTCGACGCCGGCGGAGGCGATCTCTCCGGAGACCCGCCTGCCGGACGCCGACGGTACCCACCCGGCCGGTCACGGCGAAAAGCTGCTGGACCTCTTCGACCCGAAGAGCCCCCGCGTCACCGTGGTGGACGACATGATCACCCACATCGACGGCAAGCCGGTGGACCAGTACCTCGATTCCCTCGCGGAGTCCAGGGCGCAGGTCTACCGGGACGCCAAGGACGCCAAGCAGTTCGTCAAGGGCGATGTGGGTGCCTGCGTGGGCGCCGTCATGGACACTCGGACCGGCATCGTGATCGAAGGAATCAACGGGCGGCCGGACAATGTGATTCCCAAGGAAAAGGTTCACCCCACCCTCCGCGCGATTTACGAAGAGATGGCTCCGAACAAGCCGCACCCGGACCAGCCGCTGGGGCATGCGGAAGTGAAGGCCACCAATGAGTTGCTGTGGGCCCGTACTCGACTCGGGTTGCCGGATGACGTGAGCGTGCTCAAGGAAATCAGGGCGTCCGTGGAATTCCCCTTCATGAAGGACAGGGAAACGGGCGTTATCGGCAGGGGCGCCCCCTTCTGTTCCAACTGTTACCATATGCTCCCCGGAGTGCCCTCACCCCATGGCCGGTTCACTGGGTACCCGCCGTCCGACGAGAATTGGATTCCGTGATGAGCTCGGTGAGGCGTGTCGACGCTGACGATCCCGACGTCGACATCGATATGGGAAATCGAATGCTCTATCAAGGCGAGCTGTTCACGGGAGAGGTGGCCGAATATCAGGGCGAACAAATCGTCTGCCTTGACGTCTACCTCGACGGGATTCGGAACGGCTTGTCTCGGATGTGGTACCCGGACGGTGCGCTGAAGCTTCAGGGCAACGTCGTCAACGGTGTCGCATTGGGTGAATTCCTGGAATGGCATCCCAATGGCGTTCTCAAGTCGCGAAAGTTCTTCGACGACGACATCTACTCCCTCAAGGAGGAGAGCGTCTGGGACGAGCAGGGCAACCTCGTCCGCGAATGGCGCCGCGAAGACGGGTGAGGGGCGCGGGTCCCCCCTTCCCCACCTCCCCCTCCCGGAGCTCCCGGGTGAAGGTCTGTGATCACGACCGAGCCCGTGGGCGAGTGGTTCTGGGAGCCTTCCCCGGTGCCCGACGCCGCCGAGAGCGGGGCCTTGAGGGCCCTCGCCCTCTTGGGGGACGTCAGGGACGTCCTCGCATCGCTCGGGCTGGTCACGGGTGACGGAACGGGCTCGGTCGTGCTCTGCGACCGGTCGGCCATGGCGCGTCCGCTTTTCGAGCGGCGCGGCGTGCCCGTCGCTGCCCTGGCCGAAGCGCTCGCTGTCGTGCGGCTACTGCCCGGCCGGAACCTGACGCTGAGCTTCGTGCTGCCCGGCGAGTGGGCGGCGTACGAGGACTCCTGGGGTACGTTCGAGGTCCCCGCGCGCTGGCGGCGGCTCGGGAAGCTCCTCCCCGGCGGGTACGGGGATGAGGACTACGGGAGCAGCACGGAGGGGTCGGTCCGGTACGCCGAAGTGCGGCGCGGGGAGCGGCTCCTCGGGTTCCTCTGGGCCTCCGCCGACGGCGCGGCCGGGTACGAGCCCCGCAGCGCGGCGGGGGACGCGGCCTTCGCGGCCGGTGTGCCCTGGCTGCTGCGGCTCCGCTCGGCCCGACGGGGCGGAGCCTCGGCGCCGGCGGCCCTGGACGGCTGCCTCGGCCGCACCGAGGACGGTTGGGCCTGCGGACCGGCCGTACGCGGGGAGTCTTCGCTGGACGCCCTCCAAGAGCTGTCGGGGAGGGGATGAGGGGTGACGGCGTCGCGGATGCCGGAGCGGCTGCGGGCCGTGTAGGGGGACCTGCGCGGGGACCTGACGTTCGAACACGTCGGGTCCCGGCGGGGGTGCCCGACCACGCGAGGGGAACGACGATGGGTTTCTCGATCCAGGCAGGACGCCCGGCTGTTCGGAGGTGTGCATCCGCCGCCGACATGGCTGACGCGGTCGGTGAGCTGTACTCCTCCGAGGCCGAGGATGCCCTCCTCGTCTGGAATCTGGTGCCGCTCCGGTTGCCGTACGGCTACGACCTCGCCGCCCTCGTCGACGACCTGGTACCCCTTCTTGAGGACATCCGACGGCCGGAATTCACCGAGACCGAGGTGTTCTGGGGATCTGACATGTTTTCGGCGGAATGGAGAATGGTCAGCGAGGGAGGCGGGGGGAACCGATGTCCTCGGCGCTGACCTGCGGTGGTACCCCACCGACCGGGATCCGGAGGGCGAGTCGGGGCTGGTCCGCATCGACCGGCTGGAGGCCGCGCGGCGGATCGGGTGGGCGGCGCAACCGGAGGAGTGGGTTTCGGCGTCGTCAGGCGGCGTACTAGCGTTCGGGGCCGACAGGGTGAAGGGAGGCCGGGGTGGCGGCTGAGGATTACGACAGCCAGTTGCTGGAGTCCGTCGCGGTGCGGCGGCGCAGGCTGCGGGACGCCGTGCTGTTCGGGGCCCAGCGGGGCCGGCGGGTGGCCGACGAGCGGATCGGCAAGGCCGTCGCCGGGCTGGTGATCGCGGCCGTGCTGTGCGCCGGCTGCGTCGGCTGGTCGTTCGTCTCGCACCGGCTGATCGGCAAGGTCGGCACGCCGGGGCAGGTCCGTACTCGGTGATAGGTTCGAGCGCGTGGTGAGCATGGGGGCGGGAAGCGGTACGGCACTGAGCCGGATCACCCTGGTTGGTGAGCGGCGGCGGATGGATCTCGTCCTGCCCTCCCAGGAGCCTGTCGGGCGGCTTTTGCCCGACGTCATACGGATGCTGGACGACCGGGTGGCCGCGCAGCCGATGCTGCGTCATCTGGTCACGGCCGACGGGTCCGTACTGGAGCACGGGGTCTCGCTGGACGAGGCCGGTGTGTCCGACGGGGCCGTCCTGCGGCTCGTGCGGGTGCAGGACGTGCCGTCCGCGCCCGTGGTGCACGACGTCACGGACGAGGCCGCCGAGGACCTGGACGTACGGGCCTGGCGCTGGCGGCCGTCCGCGCGGCGGGTCACCGCCGGGGCCGGGCTGGCCGGCTGGGCGCTGGTGGCCGGCTGGTTCGCCCGGGACGCCTTCGCGCCCGGTGCCGTGGCGGGAGCGCTGCTCGGCGTGGCCGCCGTGTGCGGGGCCGTCGGGGCCCTGGCCGGCCGGCTGAAGCGGTCCGGGCTCGCCGCGGCGCTGCTGGCGACCGCCGGCACCGTCGGGGTGCTCGGGGCGTGGACCCTGGGCGACGCGCAGCACTGGGGGGCCATGGGCCGGCTCGGTGCCGTGGCGGGCGCGCTGGCCGTGGCGCTCGCGCTGCTCGGGTGGTTCACGCCGCTCGGGCGGGGCGGGTTCGTCGGGGCCGCGGCCGTGGCCGGGCTGACCGTGATCTGGGAGGGCGTCGCCCTGGCCCAGGGGCACGCGGGCGCCCGTACGGGGGCCGTGCTCGCCGTGGTCTCCGTCGTCCTGCTCGGACTGCTGCCGCGGCTCGCGCTGGCCGCGGCCGGGCTCACCGGGCTCGACGACCAGCGGGCGCGCGGGACTTCCGTCAGCCGGTACAAGGTCGCGACCGCACTCGGCGCCACCCACCGGGGCCTGGTGCTGGCCACCCTCGCCACGGCCGTCTCGGCGGCAGCGGCCGGGGTGGTCGCGCTGCGGGAACCCGACGTCTGGACGGTGTCCCTCGCCTCCGCGGTCGCCGCCGTGCTGTGGCTGCGCGCGCGGGCGTTCCCGCTGGTCGCGGAGGTGGTCGCGCTGCTGCTGGCCGGGGCCGCCGTCACCGTGGCCGCCCTGCTGGTGTGGGCCGGGCGGGCCGGCGCGGCCGGGCCGCTGGCCGTGCTGCTGGCGCTGGCCCTGGCGGCGCTCGGGGTGCTGGCCGTCCAGCCGCCCGAGCACGTACGGGTCCGGCTGCGCCGGTTCGGGGACGCCGCCGAGTCCTTCGGGGTCATCGTGCTGTTCCCGCTGCTCATCGGGGTGTTCGGCGTGTACGGGCGGCTGCTCGGCACCTTCGCGTAAGGGTTGCGACTCAGACATGTCAGACACGAACCGCCAGGACGACTGGCAGGCCGGGGTCCTCGGCGAGCTGACCGGCACCGGCGCCGGCCCGGCGGCCGGTCCCGTACCGCCGCAGACCCCCGGCCCGGGGTACGAGCAGCCCGGCCACCCGCAGCCGGGGTACGCCCAGCCCGGCCACCCGCAGCCCCGCTCCGAGCAGCCCGGCTACCGGCAGCCCCACCCCGGACGCCGGGCCGCCCCCGAGACCGTCCCCGTCCCCGGATCCGAGGCCCCCGCGGGCCGGCCCCGCCACGGCGACCCGCTCGTGCGCCGCACCCTGCGCACCCTGCGCGGCGCCCTCGGCTCCTCCGCCGCCAAGGCCGTCACCGCCGAGACGGGCCTCGCCGCACAGGTGCAGCAGCCCGTCACCACCGGGCGGCACATCGTCGTCACCAGCATCCGCGGCGGCTCCGGCAAGACCACCGTCACCGCCCTCCTCAGCCGCACCTACAACCACTTCCGCCACGACCCGGTGCTCACCCTGGAGGCCGACGCCGCCCTCGGCACCCTCCCCGTCCGGCTCGGCGTGCCCTCCCTGCGGTGGACCTGCGGCGACCTCGCCCAGATCGTGCGCCCCTCCATGCAGCTCACCGACATCACCGGCTACCTCGTCCCGCTGCCCGACGGCGGCTGGCTGCTGCCCGGCAGCCAGGGCCGGATCGGCGCCCAGGTCGACGTCGCCACCTACCGGACCGTCATGGTCGCGCTGCGCCGCTACTTCGGCGTCACCGTCGTCGACTGCGAGACCCTCCCCGGCGAGGTGGCCCGTACCGCCCTCGACACGGCGCACGCCCGCGTGCTCACCACCCCCGCCACCGCCGAGGGCCTGGTCTCCACCCACGCCGTCCTCGACTGGCTGGGCTCCCTGCCCGTGCCCGTCCTCCCGCGGACCGTCGTCGTGCTCACCGTGCAGTCCCCGCACCCGGCCGTCGACCTCGGCAAGGCCGCCGAGAAGCTCGCCGCGACCGGCGTCGGCGTCGTCGTCCTGCCCTACGACCGCCACCTCGCCTCCGGCGGCGCCGTCCGTACCGAACTCCTCGGCGAAGGGACCCGGCAGGCGAGCGTCCGGCTGGCCGCCGAGGTCCTCCAGAGGGCCGTGGCCCTCCCGGCCGCCGGTGCCGCCCGGTGACCCAGCAACTCGTCCACCGCCCGGCCCGCGGCACCCTGCCGCCGGCCCCCGCCGCGCCCCGCAGCGTCGAGGCCCCGCCCAACCTCCCCGAGGGGAAGATCGGCAGCCCGGCCACCGCCCTGCTGCCGATGGCGGGCGTCATGGGCTCGGTCGTGATGATGACCGTCGTCCGCAACAGCCAGTTCGCCGCCGTCGGCGCGATCGTCCTGGTCTTCGCGCTGATCGGCGCCATCGCCCTGTTCTGGTCCCAGCGCGGCAAGGCCCAGCGCACCCGCCGCGCCCAGCGCGAGCGCTACCTGGAGTACCTGGAGGAGATGCGCGAGGAGCTCGGCGCCCGCGAGAAGGAGCTCCGCGAGGAGGCCCGCCGCCTCAACCCGCCGCCGGAGGCCCTCTACGACCTCGTACGCGACCCCGCACGGCTGTGGGAGCGCCGCCGCACCGACCCCGACTTCCTGCGCCCCCGCCTGGGCACCGGAGCCGTCGCCGTCCAGGAACTCGCCCTCGCGGCGGGCGGCGCGAACGTGCTCACCCCGCCCGACCGGTTCATGCTGAACGAGGCCGGCGCCCTCATGGCCCGATTCTCCCGCGCCAGCGACTTCCCGCTGACCGTCCCCCTCGACCGGGCCGGGAACGTCAGCATCATCGGCGACCGCGCGGGCGTCCTGCGCGTCGCCCGCGCCCTGCTCGCGCACACCGCCGTCCTGCACGCCCCCGACGACGTGGCCATCGCCCTCGGCGTGCCCGGGGAGCGGCTCGACGACTGGGAGTGGGCCAAGTGGCTGCCCCACGTCCTCGACCAGCAGGAACAGGACGGGCCCGTCGCCGCCCGCCGGATCGCCCCCAGCCTGCCCCAGCTCGCCGCCGGGGTCCTCGCCCCCGACCTGCGCCGCCGCGCCTCGTACGCGGCCGAGGTGCGCCGCGGCCTGTCCGACAGGGGCGCGCTGCGCCTCGCCGGCCGGCTGCTCGTCGTCAGCGACGAGTACGGGGACAACGCCGTCGAACTGCCCCGCCCCGACACCGCGGTGGGCCTCGCCGACATGAACACCACCGTCATCCACCTCCTGGCCGAACAGGTCCACGAGCCCGACGAGGTGGCCATACGCATCACCGTGGACGGCCCCGACGGCAGCCACGTCACCGTCCGCGACCTGCGCACCCCGCAGGCCCCCGCCGCCGAGGGCCGCACCGACGCCCTCGGGCCCGCCACCGCCGAGGGCCTGGCCCGCATGCTCGCCCCGCTGCGGCTGTCCGCCGAGTCCATCGCCGAGGGCACCCCCGTCTCCGGGCCGGTCGACTTCATGGGCCTGCTCGGCATCACCGACCCCGCCCGCCTCGACGTGGACCGGATGTGGGCGCCGCGCGGCGAACGGGACTTCCTGCGCGTCCCCATCGGCATCGACGACCGCCACGGCCCCGTGCTCCTCGACCTGAAGGAGTCCTCGCAGCTCGGCATGGGCCCGCACGGGCTGTGCGTCGGCGCGACCGGCTCCGGCAAGAGCGAGCTCCTTCGCACCCTCGTCCTCGCCCTGGTCACCACCCACTCGCCCGAGGACCTCGCGATGGTCCTCGTCGACTACAAGGGCGGCGCCACCTTCGCCCCCTTCGAGAAGCTCCCGCACGTCGCCGGCGTCATCACCAACCTGGAGAACCAGGCCGGGCTCGTCGAACGCGTCCACACCAGCCTCGCCGGCGAGGTCAAGCGCCGCCAGCAGGTCCTCAAGGACGCCGGGCACGTCGCCGACATCGGCCACTACGCCGTCCTGCGCGCCGAGAAGCCCGAACTGGAGCCGCTGCCCCACCTGTTCGTCGTCATCGACGAGTTCGGCGAACTCCTCACCGCCAAGCCCGACTTCATCGACCTGTTCCTGTCCATCGGCCGCATCGGCCGCTCCATCGGCGTGCACCTGCTGCTCTCCAGCCAGCGCATCGAGGGCGGCAAGCTCAAGGGCCTGGACACCTACCTCTCCTACCGCCTCGGCCTGCGCACCTTCTCCGCCGACGAGTCGCGCACCGTCCTCGACACCACCGACGCCTTCCTGCTGCCGCCGCTGCCCGGCTTCGGCTACCTCAAGGTGGACACCTCCACCTACACCCGCTTCAAGGCCGGCTACGTCTCCGGCCGCTACCGGGGCCCGTCCGCCGACCGCGACGACGCCGAACGCGGACCCCTCGCCCTGCCCTACCCGACGTTCAACACCCTCCAGGACAACGCCGGCCCGGCCGAGCCCGCCGAGGAGAAGCCCACCGCCACCGCCCGCGAGACCGGGCCGAGCGTGCTCTCCGTCATCGTCGACCAGCTCACCGACGCCGCCCCGCCCGTCCGCCGCATCTGGCTGCCCCCGCTGCCCGACGCCGTCCCCCTCGACGCCGCCGCCGGACCGCTGTCCGTCACCGAGCACGGACTGCGCCTGGGCGCCGGCACCAGCGGCCCCCTCGACAAGAACCGGCGCGCCCCGATGCGGGTGCCGCTCGGCGTGCTCGACGACCCCGCCCGGCAGTGGCGCGGCCCCTGGGAGCTCGACCTGACCATCGCCGGCGGGCACACCGCCGTCACCGGCGGCCCCCAGTCCGGCAAGACCACCCTGCTGCGCACCCTCGCCCTCTCCCTGGCCCTCACCCACACCCCGCAGGAAGTGGCCGTCTACGGCCTCGACCTGGCCGGCGGCGGCCTCGCCGCCCTCGCCGGGCTCCCGCACGTCGGCGGGATCGCCGGCCGGGCCGACCGGGAGCGGGCCGCCCGCACGGTCGCCGAGGTACGGGCCATGCTCGCCGCCCGCGAGCAGCTGTTCCGCGAACACTCCATCGACTCCGTCGACCAGCTGCGGTCGATACGCGCCAAGGGCCTGCTCCCCGAGCTCCGCTCCACCGACATCGTCCTCCTCGTCGACGGCTACGGCGCCCTGCGCGAGGAGTTCGACGACCTCGACGAAGCCGTCACCGACCTGCTCAAGCGCGGCGGCGGCTACGGCATCCACGTCGTCGCCGGCATGCTCCGCTGGAACGACGTCCGCATCGCCAACCAGTCCCTCTTCGGCGGCCGCGTCGAACTGCGCCTGGGCGACCCCTCCGACTCGGCCATCGACCGCAAGCTGTCCGAGACCATCTCCCCGGACACCCCGGGCCGGGTCCTCACCGACGGCAAGCTCTTCGCACAGACCGCCCTGCCGCGCATCGACTCCCGCGCCGGCACCACCGACCTGGCCGCCGCCCTGGAGGAGGCCGCCGGCACCGTCCGCGCCACCTGGCACGGCGAACTCGCCTCCCCCGTCCGGGTCCTGCCCTCCCGGCTGCCCGCCGACCGGCTGCCCTCCGCCGACGAGGAACCGCACCGCATCCCCGTCGGCGTGGACCAGGACGTCCTCGCACCCGTCCTCCTCGACCTGTTCGGGCAGGACCAGCACCTGCTGATCCTCGGCGACAACGAGTGCGGCAAGACCAACCTCCTCGCCCTCGTCGCCCGGCAGCTCATCGCCCGCTACAGCGAGGACGAGCTGGTCTTCGCCGTCTACGACCCCCGGCGCGGACTGCGCGGCGTGGTCCCCGAGCCCTACCGGGGCGGCTACGCCCACAACGCGAAGATCGCCACCGCGCTGTCGGCCGGGATCGCCAAGGAGCTCGACAAGCGGCTCCCCGAGGACGGCATCGACCCCGACGCCGAACCGGGCGAGGGCCCGGGCTTCGCCGGACCGCGCATCGTGGTCCTCGTCGACGACTACGACATCCTCACCACCGCCGGGCAGCAGCCGCTCCAGGCGTTCGTGCCCTACCTGCCGTCCGCCCAGGACATCGGACTGCACTTCGTCATCGCCCGCCGCGTCGCCGGCTCCTCCCGCGCCCTGTACGAGCCGCTGCTGACCACCCTGCGCGAATCGGGCACCACCGCGCTGGTCATGAACGGCGAACGCGCCGAGGGCCAGCTGTTCCCGCAGCTGTACGCGAGCGCCCAGCCGCCCGGCCGCGGCACGCTCGTCCGGCGCGGCCGCCGGCACCAGGTCGTCCAGACCGCCCTCGCCACCCCGCCGAGCCAGGAAGCACCCTGACACCGTGACCAAGGACGTCATCGCCCTCACCCCGAAGATGCCCGACGCCGCCGCGCTGCTGGTGGCCCTCGCGGCGGGCGGCGCCGAACTGGACGCCGCCCCCGCCGGCGACGGGGCCGTCGTCCAGCTGCTGGGCGCGGGCGGCCGTCCCCTGGTCTCGGTGGAGGCACCGGTGCTCGTCCAGGTGCCGGGGGAGGCGGAGCGGCTCCTCGGCACCCCCGCGGCCACCCCCGTCTGGTGGACCGAGACCCGCGCCTCCACGGCCGTCCCCGAGGCGGCCGAGCTGGCGGGGGCCGTCGCCGGACGGCTCGCCGAGGTCCTCGGCGGAGCGGTCTGGCCCGAGGGCTCCGGCCGCCTCACCCCGGTGCCGGTGGCCTCCGAGGCCTCGGCGGCACCCGCACCCGTCGGGGCCCTGCCCACCGTCGACGTGGTCACCGAGTCCACCGCCGTCGTCCTCGCCGACCGGCCCGTGGTCCCGCTGACGGCCTGGCTGTCGGACGTCCTGCGCACCACGGCCGCCTTCGGCGCGGCCCTGCACATCGTCACCCCCGCCCACTGCCGGCTCAGCCTGCCGCTGCGCACCGCGCTGACCGGGGCACCGAACCGTTGGGTCGTCCAGGACCCCGCCGGCGGCTACTACGACGGCCTGTCCGGCGCCGTACTGGGCTGGCGGGACGGCACCTTCGCCCCGGTCCGTGACGCGCAGGACCAGCCGCGGCTCGCCGCGGCCTTCAAGCGGCCCGCCGCCGGGGCCGGGGAGCGCCGGCTGACCGTACAGCTGCGGACGGAGCACCCCGCCGAGGCGGACACCCTGCTCGGCGGCGCCCTGGAGACGGCCTGGCGCACCCTCACCGGGGAGGCCCCGGCCGGCTGGGGTACCGCCGAACCCGTCAACCTCCCCTGGTCCCCGCGCCAGTTCACCGACCTCGCGCGGGGCCGGATGCCCGAACCCACCCTCGTCACCGCCGTCGGCCGGCCGGACCGGCCCGCACTGGCCACCGCCCGCGTGACCCGCACGGCCACCGGGGTCGAGGAGGACGCCACCCTGTCCCTGGGCTACGGGCCGTCCGAGGAAGTGCCCCTGGCCGCACTGGAGGGGCTCGCCGAGGCCCTGGTCTCCGGGCACGGCCTGGTCAGCATGCTGGTCTCGCTCGGCCCCGGACGGCGGGACCTGAGCCTGGTCCCCCGGTTCGAGACGCCCGCCGTGCCGGTGTCGTTCACCCTGGGCGCCCAGGGCGTCGCCGAAGCCACCCTGACCCAGGCGCGGCGGCCCCCGCTGGCCCTGAAGCCCGCCCAGATCGGCCCGCAGCGCAGGCCCGGACTCCACTACCCGCTGGGCGACGGCACCGACCCCGCCGCCTGGGAGACCCTGTCCACGCTGCTGGCCCACCTGCGCACGGCCGTACCCCCGCTGCCGTAGGCCGGGCGGGGGCGGCCGTACGGGGGCTCGCGTACGGCAGCCGAGGTAACTCCGGGCCGACAATATGAATCTGACGGTTGCTCGGGGTAGTGCAGGTCGCGACGGACCCTCGATCCGGTCCGCCTCACGCAACCGAAGGACAGCACCATGAACCTCTCCCGCACGGTACGCGCCGCCGCCCCGGCCCTGACCGCCCTGGCCCTCACGGTGGCCATCGCCGGCCCGGCCTCCGCCAGCCCCGCCATGGTGACGCGCAGCGGAGGCTCGATCCTCTACACCGCGCAGCCCGGGGAGACGAACACCGTCACCTTCAGCGATGCCGGCGGCACCTTCCAGGTCGAGGATTCGACCAGCACCCTGATCCCCGGCCCCGGCTGCACCCGCTTCAACAACGACCCGCACATCGTCCGTTGCGGGGCGACGGGCACCGTGACCCGCATCCAGGCCTCGCTCGGCGACCGGGACGACGTCGCCACCAACAGCACGTCCATCCCGAGCGACATCACCGGCGGGGAGGGCCAGGACCGGCTCGTCGGCGGCTCCGGCCCCGACCGGCTCCTGGACTCCGACGGCTGGAGCTCCGTGCCGGGCTCCAACACCTTCGAGGGCCGGGCCGGCAACGACACGATCATCAGCCGCAACGGCGGCTTCGACAAGATCGACTGCGGGGAGAACCCCAACGACTTCGACGTCCTGCTGGCCGACGCGGCCAGCCTGGACGCCGTGGTCCCGAACACCTGCGAGTACGTCCAGCGCTACTAGGACGCCCGACCGCGGCGGCGGCGGGTCAGACCGCCCCGCCGCCCCCGGCCCGCACCAGGCCCGTCTCGTAGGCCAGCACCACCACCTGCACCCGGTCGCGCAGCCCCAGCTTCGTCAGGATGCGGCCCACGTGCGTCTTGACCGTCGCCTCCGACAGCACCAGCCGCCCCGCGATCTCCCCGTTCGACAGGCCCTGCGCCACCAGCAGCATGACCTCCCGCTCCCGCTCGGTCAGCCGCTCGATCTCCTTGTTCTCCGGCTCCTGCACGGTCGACGGCAGCATCGGCGCGAACCGGTCCAGCAGCCGCCGCGTGGTCGACGGGGCCACCACCGCGTCCCCGCTGTGCACCGACCGGATCGCCGCCAGCAGCTCCGCCGGCGGGACGTCCTTCAGCATGAACCCGCTCGCGCCCGCCTTCAGCCCCGAGAACGCGTACTCGTCCAGGTCGAAGGTGGTCAGGATGATGACCTTCGGGTGCTCCGGCCGCTCACAGATCCGCCGCGTCGCCTCCACCCCGTCCAGCCGGGGCATGCGCACGTCCATCAGCACCACGTCCACCTTCGTGGCCCGCAGCACCTCCAGCGCCTCCAGCCCGTCCCCGGCCTCCGCGACCACCTCCATGTCCGGCTGGGCGGCGAGCACCATCCGGAAGCCCGTGCGCAGCAGCACCTGATCGTCGACCAGCATCACTCGGATGGACATCAATCACCTCTTCTTGAGCGGGAGCAGGGCACTGATCCGGAAGCCGCCGCCGGGGCGCGGGCCCGCGTCCAGGGTGCCTCCGACCATACCGATGCGTTCCCGCATGCCGATCAGACCGTGGCCGGCGCCGTCCGCGCCGCCGTCCTCGTACAGTTCGTGCGCGGCGCCCCGGCCGTCGTCCTCGATCAGCAGGCCCAGCCCGTCGTCGAAGTAGACCAGCCGTACGCTCGCCTTCGCGTCCGGGCCGCCGTGCTTGCGCGTGTTCGTCAGCGCCTCCTGCACGATCCGGTACGCGGTCAGTTCCACCCCGCTCGGCAGCTTGCGCGGGGCGCCCTCCACCTCGAAGTCCACCGTCAGCCCGGCCGCCCGCACCTGCTCGACCAGGACCTCGATCTGCTCCACGTCCGGCTGCGGCACGTAGTCCTCGGACTCCTGCGGCTCGCCCGTGCGCAGCACCCCCAGCAGCCGGCGCATCTCCGCGAGCGCCTGCCGGCCCGTCCCCGAGATGGTCTGGAGGGCTTCCTTGGCCTGCTCCGGGGCCACGTCCATGACGTAGGCGGCGCCGTCGGCCTGGACCACCATCACCGACACGTTGTGCGCGACGACGTCGTGCAGCTCACGGGCGATCCGGGCCCGCTCGGCGGCCACCGCCACCTTGGCCTGCGCCTCGCGCTCCTTCTCCAGCCGCTGGTTGCGTTCCACGAGCTGGGCGTAATAGGCGCGGCGGGTGCGCAGCGAGTCGCCCATCACCCAGGCCAGGGCGAAGGGCACCATCGTGAAGACGACGAACAGGCTCTCCTGCAGGGCGCTCGCGTTCTTGTCGACGCCGAGCCGCAGGAAGTAGAGCGGGGGCGCCAGCAGTCCGGAGGCCAGCGCGGCGCGCGAGACCCAGCGCGGGATGTCGCCGGAGGCGGCGACCGTGAAGAGGATCACCAGCATCGCGAGGTCGCAGAACTGGGTCGGCGACCCGATGGCCAGCTGGTAGAGGCCCGCGCCCACCGTCAGCCAGAACATCTGGCCCGTCCACTTGCGGCGCAGCGCGACGACGGCGGTCAGGGCGGCCACGGCCGGCACGGTGGCCAGCCGCAGTGCGGTGCTCGCCTCGCCCAGGTCGGCGACGTTCAGCATCGAGATCCCGAAGAAGAGGACAGCCCAGAAGCTGTCGACGCCCGTCGGGTGTCTGCGGATGAAGTCGTAGAGGCGCTGCACGTAACCCAGAGTAGGGAAAGGGGATAGGTGCTGGAGTCAACCACAGGTGCGATCCCTGTGACGGGCGAGTACTCCCCAAGGTGGAGGGTGACCTTAACCTGGGCGGGATGAACGCTCAGGGTGAAGTCGGGGAACGGTACGGGGAGCCGGTCCGCTGGCGGGCCGCCATGGAGGCCGCGCTGTACGGGCCCGGCGGCTTCTACGTGCGCCCCGGCGGCCCCGGGCCGGCCGGGCACTTCCGTACCTCCGTGCACGCCTCGCCCCTGTACGCGGGGGCCGTGGCCCGGCTGCTGACCCGGGTGGACGCGGAACTCGGGCATCCGGAGCGGCTCGACCTGGTGGACGTGGGCGCCGGCCGGGGCGAGCTGCTGTGCGGGGTCCTCGCCGCCCTGCCGGAGGGGACGGCCGCGCGGGTCGTCCCGTACGCCGTCGAGCGGGCGGCCGTCCCCGAGGGGCTGGACCCGCGGATCCGCTGGGTGGACCGGCCGCCGGCCGGGGCGACGGGCCTGCTGTTCGCGAACGAGTGGCTGGACAACGTACCGCTGGAGATCGCCGAGGGCGGCCGGTACGTCCTGGTCGCCCCCGACGGCACGGAGTCCCCCGGCGGCCCCCTGGAGGCCGACGACCGGGCCTGGCTGGAGCGGTGGTGGCCCGGCGGGGAGCGGGAGGGGCGGGCGGAGATCGGCCGGGCCCGTGACGAGGCCTGGGCGGCGGCCGTCGCCGCCCTGGACCGGGGCCTGGCGGTGGCCGTGGACTACGCCCACACCCGCGGGGCCCGCCCCCCGTACGGCACCCTCACCGGCTTCCGGGAGGGCCGCGAGGTGGCGCCGGTCCCGGACGGCGGCCGTGACGTCACCGCGCACGTCGCCCTCGACTCCTGCGCGGGGCCGGGTGCCGTCCTGCTCAGCCAGCGCGAGGCCCTGACCGCCCTCGGCGTTTCGGGCGGCCGGCCCCCGCTGGCCCTGGCCTCCACCGACCCGGCCGGCTACGTCCGGGCCCTGGCGGCGGCGGGCGAGGCGGCGGAGCTCACGGCGCGCGGCGGGCTCGGCGACTTCGGCTGGCTGCTCCAGCCGGTCGGGATCACGGTCCCGCTGGTCGGCTAGAGCTCAGAGCCGCTTCACGCTGCGCAGGGTCGTCGCGTAGTAGCCGTTGCCGTCCAGGCGCGAGGCGCCGCCCTTGTCGCCGATGGTGGGGCCGTTGGCCTCCTCGCGGCTGGAGATGAAGATCTGGTGGCCGTCGGTGTCGGTGCCCAGGTAGATGCCGGTGTGGTCGAGGCGGTCCTTGGTCCGGGCGTCGAGCTTGAAGAACAGCAGGTCGCCCGGCTGGATCACGTCGACCGACGCGGGCCGGAACTGGGCCGCGACCCCCTTGAGCGGGATGACGTCCGTGCCCAGCGCGGAGCGGGCGATGCCGTTCGCGGTGCGCGGCAGGCCGGGGCCCGGGGTGTCGTCGGGCATCAGCGGGTAGCGGGCGCGGTAGCCGAAGACCGTGCGGACGAAGCCCGAGCAGTCCATCGACCGGTAGCGGGCGGTCTGCGGCACCTTCCGCACGCCGTTGCGGAAGGTGTACGGGGTGCCGAGGTAGTCGAAGAAGTCCGACTGCTCCAGCCGCAGGTCGTTGCCCTCGGAGCCGCTGGGGTTGAGCGGGCCGAAGGAGGCGTCGCCCGCGTACGGGACGCCCTGCGCGTCCTTCTTGACTGGGGCCTGGTCGCCGTACTGGAAGGCGAAGGCGAAGATGTCGTCCTCCTGGCTCCCGAAGTACTTCTTGAACCATTCCTTGAACCAGGGCGTGCTCTCGGCGCCCTGCTTCCACGGCTCGGGCATCAGCCGCACCCAGTTCTCGGTGACGACCCGGGCGGTGGTGTTGGCGGGCTCGGTGAAGGTGCGGCTCGGGCCGGTGAGGGTGGCCGTGCGGGCGCCGTCGGTGAAGGTGGCCAGCACCTGCCCGGTGGCGTCGCGCAGCACCGAACGGGCGGGGCTCTGGACCCGCTCCCACTTCTGGCCGGAGGCGCCGCCCGAGGTGAGGGCCGCGGTGATGTTCTTGTCCTGCACCATCTGCACCGAGGGCGCCTTGGCCTGCTCCTGCGCGCGCAGCGCGTAGGTGAAGTACGCGCTGCCGGCGAGCAGCGCGAGCACGGTGAGCGTGTGCAGCACCGCGCGGGTGCGGCGGCGCTTCGGCTTGGCGGTCATACGGGGCTCCGGGGGTGGGGTGCGCGGTCAGGCGGTGGGCATGACGCCGAGCAGGATCCCGGCGGTGAGGACGACGTACGTCATGAGCGTGGCGCTGCCGGTGGCGAGCAGGGTGGCGCCCTTCGGCTGGCGGACCAGCTGGTAGGCGATCAGGCCGGGGACGATGAAGCCGAGGGTCTGGTTCGCGTAGAGGAGCGGGAACTCCAGCTGGAGCACGATCACGACGGTGGCCTGGAGCAGCACGCCGATCAGGACGACGGCCGCGAACAGGCGCTTGCCGTAGAGGATCACGAACCGCTGCGTGAGCAGGGTCAGCAGGTAGGTCATGACGGTGATGCCGACGACCAGGGCGGCGCGCTGGAGGTCCTCGACGAGGGTCAGCGCCAGCCAGCCGGGGGTGATCATGCCGCCGGGGGAGAGGTTGGTGGTGAGGTAGCAGAGCAGCGAGAACAGCAGGCCCAGCGCGATGCCGATCGCGGCGATCTCGGGGGTGAGGACGGCGGGGATCAACGGTGGTCTCCTGGGGGGAACGGGTACTGCTGCTGCCGCGGCTGCGGGGGCGGTGCCTGCTGGGGCCAGGCCGGCACGGGGGTGGCGGCGGCGATCCCGTACGGGTCGGCGGGCGGCGGTTGCTGCGGCGGGGCGGCCTGCGGCGGCGGGGCCGCCGGGTGGGGCTGTTGGTGCCCGTACGGGTACGGGTACGCGTACGGGTCCTGCGCGGGCTGCTGTCCGTACTGCTGCTGCCCGTACTGCGGCTGCGGCTGCGGGTATGCCTGCTGCGGGTATGCCTGCTGCTGGTACGTCTGCTGCGGGTACGGGCCCTGCGCGTACGGGTACCGGCCGTCGTTCGCCGCGCCCGCGTACGGGTCGGTGCCGTACGGGTCCGGGCCGTGGGGGTGGTCGGCGTACGGGTCGAACGGCCGGGTGAACACCGGGGCCTGGGGCTCCTCCCCGGCCGGGGACGGGGAGCCCGGGGCGTCGTCCGCGTCCTCCGCGTCGTCCGGCGGCAGCTCCGCGAGGTGCTCCAGCAGCACCTCGCCCTGCCCGTGGATGTTGCCGATGGCCACGAGCGAGGAGCTCTCGCCCAGGTGCCCGAGCAGCTCGTGCATGAACTCCTCGCCGTCGCGCTGCTCGCCGCCCAGGTCCACCGCGCGGTCGCGCCACTCGGCCGGGATGGCGTCGATGGCGCTCTTCGCCGGGTGCCCGATCACGAACACCCGGTCCGGCCGCAGGTCCGGGACGATCGCGCCCATCTGTCCGTTGCGCTCGACCCGGTCGGGCCGGCAGTTGATCACCACGTTCAGCGGGCGGTCCACCGCCCCCAGGTCCAGCAGCTGGTTGATGTTCATCAGCGTCGACTCGGGGTCGTTCGCCGCGAAGACGTTCGCGAACCGCAGCCGCTTGCCGCCCGGGGCCAGGTAGCGCTCCACCGACAGCACGCCCGGGTCCGGCGGGGCCTCGTACATGCCCTTCAGGGCCGTCGCCCGGTCCACGCCCAGCAGTTCGGCGACGGTCAGCGCGATGGCGACGTTCTCCTTGAACGTGAACCAGCTGAACCCGCGCAGCTCCTCGTCCGAGACCGTCTCCGGGTCGGCGTAGACGAGCCGGCAGTCCCGCGCGTCCGCCTCCTCCTGGAGCACGTCGAAACGCTCCTTCTCGGCGGTCACGCAGATCCCCCCGTACGGCATCGACCGCGACAGCGAGCGCGCGATGTCGTCCAGGGTCGGGCCCATCTCGGCGACGTGGTCCTCGCGGACGTTGCACAGGACGCCGATGGTCGACCGGATCAGCTTCGACTGGTTGATCTCCTGGAGCGCCGGCATGACCGCCATGCACTCCATGACCAGCGCGTCCGGCCGGTAGGCGGCCGCGCGGCGCACGATGCCGATCTGCTCGACCACGTTGGCGATGCCGAACTTGCGGTAGACCGGCTCCTCGGTGGCGTCCGGGTGGATGAACCGGGCCGCGGTGCCGGTGGTCTTGGCGACCGTCGTCAGGCCGCCGCCGCGCAGTGCGCCCGCGCACAGCCGGGTGATGGAGCTCTTGCCGCGGATGCCGTTGACCAGCACCCGGTTCGGTATCCGGTCCAGGTTGGCGAAGTGGCGGCGCTGCTCGACGATGCCCGCCACCAGCATGATCAGGCAGCTGACGAGCAGGACGCAGTAGAGGAAGAGCACGGGTCAGTTCCTTCCGGCCGGGTTGGCGGAGGGGGCTCCCGCTCCCCCGGTGACGTTCGTCGTCGGCTGCTGCCCGCGTCGCCGGCCGCCCTGCTGGAGCTGCTGGCGGATGATCTCCAGGCTGCGGGTGACGGCGCCGACCTCGTCGTGGTGGCGCGGGTAGAGCACGGTGCGGCGGTCGCCGTCGGCGAGGGCCTCGGCGCGCCGGGCGAGTTCGCGCAGCGGGGCGACCACGATGATCTGGAGCCAGCCCAGGCAGGCCGCGCCGACCGCCAAGCCGAGGAGTCCGGCGAGGACGGTGCGGTTCTGGAGGCTGTACTCGCGGATGGCCAGGCCCTTGGCGGCCTGCCAGCTGACCACCGTCCACTTCAGGTCCCCGGCCGCGCCGCCGCCCGAGAAGGGCGCGGCCGCCGCGATGACGTGGTCGCCGCCGCTGCGGTAGAGGACGCCGCCGGGCTTCGGGGCGGCGCCGACCTTGAGGGAGGAGCCCTGCACGAGGGCGTCGAGGCGTTCGTCGCCGAGGCTCTCGAAGGCCCGGTAGCCGCTGTTGGAGCCGATCACCCGGTGCTTCGAGTCCACGACCCGGATCTCGCCGAGTCCCGGCCGCTTGAGGAGGGCGTTGAGGAAGTCGATGCGGAACTCGCCGACGACGGCCGTGCCCGCCCGGCCGGGGATCTCGGCCGTGGCGATGATGACGGGCTCCTTGGCGCCGTCGTACAGGGCTACGGGCTCCTTGCGCGGCCCCTTGCCGAGGGGGGCCCGGGGCTGGCCGCCCGCCTGGGCGAGGGCCTTGCCGGAGCCGTCGAGCACGTACAGGGAGGCGTAGCGGGCGTGTTCGCGCACCGTGTGCTCCAGGACGTCGGTCATGCGGTCGGGGCCGGCGTCGGCGCCCATCAGCGCGGCCACGGACAGCAGGTCGGCCTGGCCCTCGTTGAGGGCGCGCCGGACACGGTCGTTGAGGGTGTCGGTGCGTTCGCGCTGGTCGTCGACCAGCTGCTGCGGTACGACGACGGAGTCCCCGGCCCGGTTGACGAGCAGGCCGAGCGGCAGGCACCAGGCCAGGAGCAGCACCGCGCAGAGCGCGACGAGCGTACGGGCGCCCGTGCGCCGCTTGTCCCTGCCGCGGGCGCCGGGCGCGGCGGGGGCGGCCGCGC
>NZ_JBEZWL010000137.1:0-19821 GCF_040648015.1 Streptomyces sp. NPDC029216
AGCCCCCCAGCCCCCCAGCCCCCTGGCCCCCTGGCCCGTGCTTTTGCACCAGGCCCGACCCCGCCCCCCGGACGGCCCACGGGAGTTCGGCAGCGGCAGTCGTATCCTGAGGGGGTTTCCGACTACCGAAAGCAGCCGGCCATGCGCGTGTACGTCCCCCTGACACTCCCCGGGCTCGCCGAGGCGCACAAGGCGGGCGAGCTGGGGCCCGCCCCGCTCCGTGCGTACGCCGTGACGCCCGGGCTGCGGGAGTGGTACGTCTCCGACGACATCGAGGAGCTGGAGTACGCGGCCCTGAGCCGCGCCGCCGCCGCCTCCCTGCGGATGCTGGCCGAGGACCCCGCCGCACCGCGCAAGCGCGTCGTCGTCGCCGTCGACGTGGACGACAAGGCCGCCGCAGCTTCGCCCGGCCTGGACGAGGCGACCCTCGGGCAGGTGACGCTCGCCGCCGCCGTGCGGCTGACCGTGGCCGCCGCCGTGCACGTCGACGCCGAGGACGCCGAGCAGGACGTGACCGCCGCCGCCGGGGCCCTGGCGGCCGCCGACGGCGGGGACGACGACGCGCAGTTCCTCGTCGACGGCGCCGAGGACCACGAGCTGCTGTGGTTCGGCGTGCAGGAGATCCCGGGGCTGCTGGGATGACGATAGGGATCCAGGCCGGTGCCGGTACGGCCCACCTCGTGTGGGACTGGAACGGGACCCTGCTGCACGACATCGACGCCGTGATCATCGCGACCAACGCCTCCTTCGCCGAGCTCGGGTTCCCCCCGATCACGCTGGAGAGGTACCGCGACCTGTACGTCGTGCCCGTGCCGAAGTTCTACGAGCGGCTCATGGGCCGGCTGCCCACCGAGGAGGAGTGGGTGGTGATGGACGAGGCGTTCCACCGCCACTACTGGACGGCCGCCGAGGCCTCCGGCCTGGCCGAGGGGGCGCGGGAGCTGCTGCGCGGCTGGCAGGCGGACGGGCTCACGCAGTCGCTGTTGTCCCTCGCGCCCCACGAGAAGCTCGTGCCCCTGGTCCGGGCGCACGGCATCGACGGGCACTTCCTGCGGGTCGACGGCCGTACCGGGCCCTCGCACACCTCCAAGGCGGGGCACCTCGTACGCCATATGGCCGCCCTGGAGGCAGCCGGTGTGACGGCTTCCCGTACGGTCCTCGTCGGCGACGCCGTGGACGATGCGATGGCCGCGGCCCATGTGGGCGCACGCGCGGTCCTGTACACCGGCGGCTCGCACAGCCGCGCCAGTCTGGCGTCCGCGGGCGTGCCCGTCGTCGACAGCCTCGCCGAGGCCGTCGCCACCGCCCGTGAGCTGGTCGGATAGGGCCCCCGGCACGCCGCCGCGGCCACGTCGCTGGCCAGAGTGTCCAGGTTTTACCCCCGGATTTGTACAGATGCAGTGAATGACGACCTGGGGGTGGGGCGAGATAGCCTTGTACCCGTGATCAGCGCGATAGTCATCGGGGGCACTGACGCCCCCGGCCCGCGCCCGGCGCACGTCCGTGCCCGGGCCTTCGCTGATCCCCGCCGCCGGGACCTGTCGATCATGGTCGAAGCCTTCCCGGGCGGCTCTCCCGACGACATGGCGTCGAAACCGAATCCGGACGGACATCCCGCCTCATCGCGGCGCTTTGTCATTCCTTCCTTCACCTACGTCACGCAATGGCGCGCGACAGGAGCCAGAGGACATGCAGACCAAGCTGGACGAAGCAAAGGCCGAGCTGCTCGCGCGGGCGGCACGGGTAGCTGAGAACAGCCCGGCCGGGGGGCTACTTCCGACTGGGTCCGAGCACGGGGAGCACCCCGGACAGGGCGCGACGCTCGCCTATCTCCAGCGCTACTACCTGCACACGGCCCCCGAGGACCTGGCGGACCGCGACCCGGTCGACGTGTTCGGCGCGGCGCTCTCCCACTACCGGCTGGCCGAGAACCGTCCGCAGGGCACGGCGAACGTGCGGGTGCACACCCCCACCGTCGAGGAGAACGGCTGGACCTCCAGCCACTCGGTCGTCGAGGTCGTCACCGACGACATGCCGTTCCTCGTGGACTCCGTCACCAACGAGCTGTCCCGCCAGGGCCGCGGCATCCACGTCGTGATCCACCCGCAGGTCGTCGTGCGCCGTGACCTCACCGGCAAGCTGATCGAGATCCTCGGCCCCGACTGCGACGCCCACGGTCCCAAGACCGCGCGCCCCCACGACTCCCTCGTCGAGTCGTGGATCCACGTCGAGATCGACCGCGAGACCGACAAGGCCGACCTCAAGCAGATCACGGCCGACCTGCTGCGCGTCTTGTCCGACGTCCGCGAGTCCGTCGAGGACTGGGAGAAGATGCGCGACGCCGCGCTGCGCATCGCCGACGAGCTGCCGAACGAGCCGACCGCGCCGGACCTGCGCGAGTACGAGCAGGAGGAGGCCCGCGAGCTGCTGCGCTGGCTGGCCGACGACCACTTCACCTTCCTCGGCTTCCGCGAGTACAACCTGGTCGACGGCGACGCCCTCACGGCCGTCCCCGGCACCGGCCTGGGCATCCTGCGCTCCGACCCGCTCCACCACGGCCAGGAGGACGCGCACCCCGTCTCGCCGTCCTTCAACCGGCTGCCGGCCGACGCCCGCGCCAAGGCCCGCGAGCACCGCCTGCTGGTGCTGACGAAGGCCAACAGCCGCGCGACCGTGCACCGCCCCTCGTACCTCGACTACGTCGGCGTCAAGAAGTTCGACGCCGAGGGCAACGTCGTCGGCGAGCGCCGCTTCCTCGGCCTGTTCTCCTCCGCCGCGTACACCGAGTCGGTGCGCCGCGTCCCGGTGATCCGCCGCAAGGTCTCCGAGGTGCTGGAGGGCGCCGGCTTCTCGCCGTCCAGCCACGACGGCCGCGACCTGCTCCAGATCCTGGAGACCTACCCGCGCGACGAGCTGTTCCAGACCCCGGTCGACAAGCTCCGCGAGATCGCCACCTCCGTCCTGTACCTGCAGGAACGCCGCCGGCTGCGGCTCTACCTGCGCCAGGACGAGTACGGCCGCTACTACTCGGCGCTGGTCTACCTGCCGCGCGACCGGTTCACCACCGGCGTCCGGCTGCGCCTGATGGACATCCTGAAGGAGGAGCTCGGCGGCACCAGCGTCGACTTCACCGCCTGGAACACCGAGTCGATCCTCTCCCGCATCCACTTCGTCGTCCGCGTCCCGCAGGGCACCCAGCTGCCCGCACTGACCGACGCCGACGTCGAGCGCGTCGAGTCCCGCCTGGTGGAGGCCGCCCGCTCCTGGGCCGACGGCTTCGGCGAGGCCCTGAACGCCGAGCTGGGCGAGGAGCGCGCCGCCGAGCTGCTGCGCAAGTACGGCGGCTCCTTCTCCGAGGGCTACAAGGCCGACCACACGCCGCGGATGGCCGTGTCCGACCTGTGCCACCTGGAGAAGCTCTCCGCGAGCGAGCGCCCCTTTGCGCTGTCCCTGTACGAGCCCGTCGGCGCGGGCCCGGGCGAGCGCCGCTTCAAGATCTACCGCACCGGTGAGCAGGTCTCCCTCTCCGCCGTCCTGCCGGTCCTGCAGCGCCTGGGCGTCGAGGTCACCGACGAGCGGCCGTACGAGCTGCGCCGCAGCGACCGGGTGAGCGCCTGGATCTACGACTTCGGTCTGCGGATGCCGCTGTCGACCGGCAACGGGGACAGCTACCTCGGCGACGACGCGCGCGAGCGGTTCCAGGAGGCCTTCGCGGCCGTGTGGACCGGCGAGGCCGAGAACGACAACTTCAACGCCCTCGTCCTGGGCGCCGGGCTGACCTGGCGGCAGGCCGTGGTGCTGCGCGCGTACGCCAAGTACATGCGCCAGGCCGGCTCCACCTTCAGCCAGGACTACATGGAGGACACCCTCCGCAACAACGTCCACACCACCCGGCTGCTGGTCTCCCTCTTCGAGGCGCGGATGTCGCCGGGCCGCCAGGCCGCCGGCACCGAGCTCGTCGACGCCATGCTGGAGGAGCTGGACGGGGCCCTGGACCAGGTCGCCTCGCTCGACGAGGACCGCATCCTGCGGGCGTTCCTGACGCTCATCAAGGCCACCCTGCGCACGAACTTCTTCCAGCTGAACGACGCGGGCGAGCAGCACGCGTACGTGTCGATGAAGTTCGACCCGCAGGCCATCCCGGACCTGCCGGCCCCGCGCCCGGCGTTCGAGATCTGGGTGTACTCCCCGCGCGTCGAGGGCGTCCACCTGCGCTTCGGCAAGGTCGCCCGAGGCGGTCTGCGCTGGTCCGACCGGCGCGAGGACTTCCGTACGGAGATCCTCGGCCTGGTCAAGGCGCAGATGGTCAAGAACACCGTCATCGTGCCGGTCGGTGCCAAGGGCGGCTTCGTCGCCAAGAACCTGCCGGACCCGTCGGTGGACCGCGACGCGTGGCTGGCCGAGGGCATCGCCTCGTACAAGATCTTCATCTCGGCGCTGCTCGACATCACCGACAACCTGGTCGCGGGCGAGGTCGTGCCGCCCAAGGGCGTGGTCCGCCACGACGGGGACGATACCTACCTCGTCGTCGCCGCCGACAAGGGCACCGCGACCTTCTCCGACATCGCCAACAGTGTCGCCGAGTCGTACGGCTTCTGGCTGGGCGACGCCTTCGCCTCGGGCGGCAGCGCCGGCTACGACCACAAGGGCATGGGCATCACCGCCCGCGGTGCCTGGGAGTCCGTCAAGCGGCACTTCCGCGAGCTGGGCCACGACACCCAGACCGAGGACTTCACGGTCGTCGGCGTCGGCGACATGTCCGGTGACGTCTTCGGCAACGGCATGCTGCTCTCCGAGCACATCCGTCTGGTCGCCGCCTTCGACCACCGGCACATCTTCATCGACCCGACCCCGGACGCGGCCGTCTCGTACGCGGAGCGCCGGCGCCTGTTCGAGCTGCCGCGCTCCTCGTGGGCGGACTACGACACCGCCCTGCTGTCGGCGGGCGGCGGCATCCACCCGCGTTCCGCGAAGGCCATCCCGGTCAACGCGCAGATGCGGGCGGCCCTCGGCATCGAGGCGGGCGTCACGAAGATGACCCCGGCCGACCTGATGCAGGCGATCCTGCAGGCCCCGGTGGACCTGCTGTGGAACGGCGGCATCGGCACGTACGTCAAGGCGACCGCCGAGACGCACGCCGACGTCGGCGACAAGGCCAACGACGCGATCCGCGTCAACGGCTCCGACGTCCGCGCCAAGGTCATCGGTGAGGGCGGCAACCTGGGCCTCACGCAGCTGGGCCGCATCGAGTTCGCCCGTACCGGCGCCGGCGGCGAGGGTGGCAAGGTCAACACCGACGCCATCGACAACAGCGCGGGCGTGGACACCTCGGACCACGAGGTGAACATCAAGATCCTGCTCAACGGGCTGGTCGCCGAGGGCGACATGACCGTCAAGCAGCGCAACAAGCTGCTCGCCGAGATGACCGACGAGGTCGGCCATCTGGTGCTGCGCAACAACTACGCGCAGAACACGGCGCTGGCCAACGGCTCGGCCCAGGCGTCGAGCCTGCTCCACGCCCAGCAGCGGTTCATGCGCCGCCTGGGCCGTGACGGGCAGCTGGACCGCCAGCTGGAGTTCCTGCCCAACGACCGGCAGATCCGTGAGCTGCTGAACACCGGCCGCGGCCTGACGCAGCCGGAGCTGGCCGTCCTGTTCGCCTACACCAAGATCACGGTGGCGGACGAGCTGATCCACACCGAGCTCCCGGACGACCCGTACCTGCGCCGCCTGCTGCACACCTACTTCCCGGGCGCGCTGGTGGCGAAGTTCCCGGAGCAGGTCGACGCGCACCCCCTGCGCCGGGAGATCATCACCACCCTGCTGGTCAACGACACCGTCAACTCCGGCGGTTCGACCTTCCTGCACCGTCTGCGGGAGGAGACTGGGGCCTCGCTGGAGGAGATCGTCCGGGCGCAGCTGTCGGCCCGTGAGATCTTCGGCATGGCCAAGGTGTGGGACGCGGTCGAGGCCCTCGACAACAAGGTCGCGGCCGACGTCCAGACCCGGATCCGGCTGCACTCGCGGCGCCTGGTGGAGCGCGGTACGCGCTGGCTGCTGAACAACCGGCCGCAGCCGCTGCAGATCACCGAGACCGTCGAGCTGTTCAGCGCGCGGGTGGCGCAGGTCTGGGACGAGCTGCCGAAGCTGGTGCGCGGTGCGGACCTGGAGTGGTACCGGACGGTGATGGACGAGCTGACCGGCGAGGGCGTGCCGGAGGAGCTCGCGGCGAAGGTGGCCGGGTTCTCTTCGGCCTTCCCGACGCTGGACATCGTCGCCACCGCCGACCGTACGGGCGTGGACCCGCTGGCCGTCGCCGAGGTGTACTACGACCTGGCGGACCGGCTGGACATCACGCAGCTGATGGACCGGATCATCGAGCTGCCGCGGTCGGACCGCTGGCAGTCGATGGCCCGCGCGTCGATCCGTGAGGACCTGTTCGCGGCGCACGCCTCGTTGACCGCCGACGTGCTGGCGGTGGGCAACGGGGACTCGACTCCCGAGGAGCGCTTCAAGGCGTGGGAGGAGAAGAACGCGGCGCTGATCGGCCGGGCGCGGACGACCCTGGACGAGATCCGGGGCTCGGACGACTTCGACCTGGCGAACCTGTCGGTGGCGATGCGGACGATGCGGTCGCTGCTGCGGGCGCACGCCTAGTCGCCGGCGCGGCCGGAGCCGGAAACGGGCCGGGCCCGGGACCCTCAGGGGTCCCGGGCCCGGCCCGTTCGCGCGGGGGGTCAGCCGCGGGTGAAGGCCTCGTAGGCGTCGCAGACCTCCTTCGAGGGGCCGTCCATGCGCACGACGCCCGACTCCAGCCAGATCGCCCGGTCGCAGGTCTCGCGGACCGTGCCGATGGAGTGGCTGACCAGGAAGACGGTGCCGGCGCTGGCGCGGAGTTCCTCGATGCGGGCCTGGCTGCGGCGCTGGAAGGCGGCGTCGCCGGTGGCGAGGGCCTCGTCGATCATCAGGACCTCGTGGTCCTTGGCGGCGGCGATGGAGAACCGCAGGCGGGCGCCCATGCCGGAGGAGTACGTGCGCATGGGCAGGGAGATGAAGTCGCCCTTCTCGTTGATTCCGGAGAAGTCGACGATGTCCTGGTAGCGCTCGCGGATCTGCTGTTTGGTCATGCCCATCGCCAGTCCGCCGAGGACCACGTTCCGCTCGCCGGTGAGGTCGTTCATCAGGGCCGCGTTCACTCCGAGGAGGGAGGGCTGGCCGTGGGAGTAGACCGTGCCGCGGGCCACCGGCTGGAGGCCGGCGATGGCCTTGAGGAGGGTGGACTTGCCCGAGCCGTTGGAGCCGATGAGGCCGATGGCCTCGCCCTTGTACGCGGTGAAGCTGACGCCCTTGACGGCGTGCACCTCGCGGACGCCGGGGGCGGGCCTGCGGGAGAAGATGCGGCTGAGGGCCGCGGTGGCCCCGCCCTTGCGGTTGCCGGAGCCGTGCACCTTGTAGATCACGTGGACCTCGTCGGCGATGACGGTCGGGACACGGGTGTCAGCCACGGCCGTACTCCTCCTCTGCCTTCCAGAAGTAGACGAACCCGCCGACGCCGGCGAGCAGGGCCCAGCCGATGGCGATCGGCCAGACGTGGTGGGGCAGCTGGGCGGCCTTGAAGCTGTCGATCAGCGCGAAGCGCATCAGGTCGATGTAGACGGCAGCCGGGTTGAGCTTGAGCATCATCGCGACCCAGTGCGGCAGGTGGTCCGTGCGCAGGATGGAGTCGATGGACCACATCACGCCCGAGGAGTACATCCAGGTCCGCAGGACGAACGGCATCAGCTGGCTGACGTCCGGGTTCTTGCTGCCGATGCGGGCCATGACCATCGCGACGCCCGCGCAGAAGACGGCCATCAGGAAGAGGGCCGGGGCGGCGAGCAGCCAGGACGGCGAGGGGACCTGCCCGAAGGCCAGGAGCAGGACGACCAGGGCGCCCATGGTGACCAGCAGCTGCTGGAAGAGCTGGACCACCGAGGACAGCGGCAGGCTGGCGCGGGGGAAGTGCAGGGCGCGGACCAGCCCGAGGTTGCTGTGGACGGCGCGGGTGCCGGCGTTGATGGAGCTGCCGATGAAGTCCCAGACGAAGACGCCGGTGATCAGGAACGGCACGTAGTCGGGCACGCCGTGGCTGGCGCGCATCACGATGCCGAAGATGAAGTAGTAGACGGCCGCGTTGAGCAGCGGGGTCATCAGGTGCCAGACCTGGCCGAGCTTGGCCGTGCTGTACGTGGCGTGCATGCGCGCGGTGGCGTACGCGGTCACGAAGTGGCGGCGGTCCCAGAGCTGCGCGAGGTAGCTCGGCAGGGAGGGGCGGGCGCCGCTGACGGTCAGGCCGTGGGCTGCCGCCAGTTCCGCGGGGGTGGTGGCGGCCGGGGCGGGCGGCGCGGTGGTCACTCGGGTCACGGGCTTCGCTTTCGACGGGGTCTTGCGTCGGGACGGGTCCGTATCGTCGCTACGGTGAGGTTAGGGCGCTCCACGTCGGAACGCAACCGTATCGTCGTGACGGGGGAGTGGCGGCGTACGCGGCTATGCTCTGTGCATGACCACCGAGCCCGCTCCCGCCCCCGCCCGCCGCGCCCCCGCCGGGGCGGCCGTCCTGCGCGAGGACGTGACCGAGGCGATCCGTGCGGCGGTGCTCGCGGAACTGGCGGAGGCGGGCTTCGCCCGGATGTCCATCGAGGGCATCGCCCGCCGCGCCGGGGTCGGCAAGACGGCGGTCTACCGGCGCTGGAAGTCCAAGCTGCACCTCGTGCTCGACCTGATCGGGGCGTTCGCCGCCGACGGCCTGCCCGTCCCGGCCACCGGCTCCCTCTACGGGGACGTACGGGCGCTGCTGGAGGTCATGACCCACGTACTGCGCCACCCGGTGGCCTCGGCGGTGATCCCGGACCTGCTGGTGGAGGCCGCACGCAACCCGGAGATCGCGGACGCGGTGCGCGGGGCGCTGCTGGACGGGCAGCGCAGGCTCGCCGAGGGGATCGTCGCGGAGGCCGTCGCACGGGGCGAGCTGCCGGAGTCGGCCTCCCCCGAGCGGGCCCTGGACCTGGCGATCGGGCCCCTGTACTGGCGGCAGGTCGTGGTGGGCGACTCCGTTCCGGCGGCCTACCTGGACGGGCTCGCGCGTTCGGCGGTGGCCGGGCTGAAGGCCGGCTGACACCCCGCCCGGTGTGATCCGGCCCACAGGCCGTCACGGACGGCGGGCCCCCGGTGTCTTGTGGTCGAACCCCTGGAGCCGGAGGAGACACCATGAGCGCGAAGAGCACCGAAGTCCTCGTCATCGGCGGCGGATACGCGGGCGTCATGGCCGCCAACCGCCTGACGCGGCGCGACGACGTGACGGTCACCCTGGTCAACCCGCGCCCCCAGTTCGTCGAGCGGATCCGTCTGCACCAGCTGGTGGCCGGGACCCACGACGCCGCCCTCGACTACGGCAAGGTGCTGAGCGGGCGGGTCCGGCTGCTGGTCGACACCGTGACCGGCATCGACGCCGCCGGGCGCAGTGTGACGCTGGCGAGCGGCGGCACGGCCGGCTACGACTACCTCGTCTACGCGGTGGGCAGCGGCAGCGCCGGCCCGAGCGTCCCCGGAGCGGCGGAGTTCGCCCACCCGCTCGCCACCTTCGAGGAGGCCCGGCGCCTGCGGCCGGCCCTCGACGCCGCGCCCGCGAAGGCCCCCGTCACAGTCGTCGGCGGCGGTACGACCGGCATCGAGACCGCCGCCGAGCTGGCGGCGGAGGGCCGCACCGTGACCCTGGTCTGCGGCGGGACGCTCGGCCCCTCCCTGCACCCCCGCGGCCGCCGCGCGGTCGCCCGACGGCTGGCCGCACTCGGCGTCACCGTCCTCGAAGGCCCCGACGCGAAGGTGACGGCGGTGACCCGTGACGCCGTACACCTCGCCGACGGCCGCGAGCTGCCCAGCGAGGTCACCGTCTGGACCGCCGGGTTCGGCGTCCCCGACCTGGCCGCCCGCAGCGGCCTGAGCACCGACGCCCTGGGCCGGCTGCTCACGGACGAGACCCTCACCAGCGTGGACGACGAACGGATCATCGCGGCCGGCGACTCGGCGGCCCCCTCGGACCTCCCGCTGCGGATGAGCTGCCAGGCCGCCGTCCAGCTGGGTCCGCAGGCCGCCGAGACCGTGCTCAGCCGCATCGCCGGCGAGCGGCCCGCGCCCATCGACGTGGCGTTCGTCGCCCAGTGCCTGAGCCTGGGACGCCGCGCCGGCCTCCTCCAGCTCACCGAGAAGGACGACACCGCCAGGAAGTACCACCTCGGCGGCCGCCCGGGCGCGAAGGTCAAGGAGCTCATCTGCAAGGGCATCCCCTGGCAGCTCTCGTACGAGGCGCGCAAGCCCGGCGCCCGTACCTGGTGGTCCAAGGACCCCAAGCGGCAGGAGCTGCTGGCGGCCCGGCGGGCGGCCGGAACGCCGGTCGCCGCCGCACAGACGGTCTGACCACGGAAGTCCGCGGCCGGTCCGGCCCGTTCGACAGCACTGGCGGCGCGGCCGCCCATAAAAGATGATCTTGCGGTGGGCGCGCATCCGAAGACACCCGGCCGGCCGGCCGCGAAGGAGAGGCACCGAGACATGAGCACCGAGACCACGGACCCGGCGACCGAGGCGTTCGTCGCCCACCGCAACCTGCTCTTCACCGTCGCCTACGAGATGCTCGGCTCGGCCGCCGACGCCGAGGACGTCCTCCAGGAGACCTGGATGCGCTGGGTCGCCGTCGACCTGGAACAGGTCCGCGACCAGCGCGCCTACCTGGTCCGGATCACCACCCGCCAGGCCCTCAACCGGCTGCGCAGCCTCCAGCGCCGCAAGGAGTCCTACGTCGGCGAGTGGCTGCCCGAACCGCTGCTCACCACCCCCGACGTGGCCGAGGACGTCGAGCTCGCCGAGAGCGTGTCCATGGCGATGATGCTCGTCCTCGAAACCCTGACGCCCACCGAGCGCGCCGTCTTCGTCCTGCGCGAGGCCTTCGACTTCGGCTACGAGGAGATCGCCGCCGCCGTCGACAAGACCCCCGTCGCCGTACGCCAGATCGCGCACCGCGCCCGCCGGCACGTCGACGCCCGCCGCCCCCGCCAGGCCGTCACCCCGGGCGCGGCCTCCGCCGCTGTCGAGTCCTTCCTGCGCGCCGTCGACACCGGCGACCCGCAGGCCCTCCTCGACGTGCTCGCCCCCGACGTCGTCCTCGTCGGCGACGGCGGCGGCATCAAGCAGGCCGCGCTGCGGCCGATCACCGGCGCCGAGAAGGTGACCCGCTTCCTGTTCGGCGGCCTCGGCAAGACCAAGGTCCCGCTCAGCATGGTCCCCACCGTGGTCAACGGCAGCCCGGCGCTCCTGGTCCGGCTGGACGGCGAGGTCGACGGCATCATGGCGATGCGGATCGAAGACGACCGCATCACCGGTCTCTACTACGTCCGCAACCCCGAGAAGCTGACCCGCGTGGCCGCCGCGACCCCCCTCACCCTGCGCTGACAGCCGCCTACGGCCACAGCCCCGCCGTGAGCGGGGTCCGGGCCGCGGCGGCGGCAGGGGAGGGAGCCGGGGGCACGGGGCGGCGGTCCTCCAGCGGGGTGACGGCCGGCAGGGGCGCCTGCTGGCCGAGGAAGACCCGGCGCACCACGCGCTCGGCCGCGTACCCGTCGTCGTACGAGCAGAACCGCGAACGGAACGAGGCGCGCAGCTGGGCCGAGCGCGAGCCCTGCCAGTGCCCGGTGGTGAAGATGTCCACCAGCTCGTCCTCGGTCCGGGCGATCGCCCCGGGCGGGCAGGCCCGCAGGTCGAAGTAGGTGCCGCGGGCGGCTTCGTACGCCTCCCAGTCGTCCGCGTGGATCACGATCGGCCGGTCCAGGGCCGCGTAGTCGAACATCAGGGAGGAGTAGTCGGTGACCAGCGCGTCCGAGGCCAGGCAGAGCTCCTCCACCGAGGGGTGGTCGGAGACGTCCAGCAGCCTCGGGTGCGGGTCCCGGGCGGGCTCGGTGCCCGCGTACGTGAGGTGGGCGCGGGTGAGGACCGTGAAGCGCGGGCCCAGGTCCCGCAGGACCCGCTCGAAGTCCAGGTGCTCGGGCCGGCTGCGCCGGTAGTCGCGGTGCGTGGGGGCGTACAGGATCGCGGTGGTGCCCGGTGCGATGCCCAGGCGTTCGCGCAGGGCCACGACCTCGGCCTGGGTGGACCGGTGGAAGGGGTCGTTGCGCGGGTAGCCGTATTCGAGGGTGGTGTAGGAGGCGGGGACGGCCTTCTCCCAGACCAGGGTGGAGTGCCGGTTCGCGGAGAGCAGGAAGTCCCACTGGTCGGCGCCGCGCAGCAGTCCCTCGAAGTCGGTGGTCGGAGTGGCCGCCGGACGGTCCTGGAGGTCCAGGCCGACCCGCTTGAGCGGGGTGCCGTGCTGGGTCTGGAGCAGGACCTGGCCGGGGCGCTTGACCAGGCCCCGGTCGAAGTTGACGTTGGTGGTCAGGTAGGTGGCCCGGGCCAGCGCCGTCCAGTACGCGGCCGAGCCCGGCCTCAGCGGGGTCGTCTCGGGCGGCAGGGAGGCCGCGTGCCGGGGCTCGCAGATCCACGCGGTACGCATCTGCGGGGCCAGCTCGCGCAGCTTCGCCTCGACGGCCGCCGGGTTGCAGGCGTAGCCGCCGTGCCAGTACGCGGAGAACACCGCGAGCTCGGGCCGCAGGGGCAGCATCCGCTGGGTCCGGTAGTGCAGGCGCAGGGCGCTCTCGCGCAGCCCCCGCCCCAGAGCGGAGCCGGCCCGGGCGGTGGCCAGGGCCGCCGCCCGGGCGGCCGAGGCCAGCCGGTAGGTGCGGCGTACGCCCAGGCGCATCAGGGTGTGCCGCAGCCGGTCGGTGCGGCTCAGCGACAGCGACAGGGCGCCGGCGCCGCCCGGGGTGCGGTGGCGGCGCAGCAGGGCGGAGGCGCGGGCGAAGAACTCGGCGCGGCCCGAGCGCGGCAGGCGGCGGGGGTCGGCGTACAGGGCGCAGAAGTGCTCGGCCATCCTCCGGTGCACCGCCGGGCGCCAGCGCTCCAGTTCGGGCCGGGTCGCGAGCCAGCCGAAGACCCGGTCGTACTGGTCGAAGACGTCGAGGTGGCGGCGGCTGGTGGTGGTCAGGATCGAGCCGGTCCGCCGCTGGCGGTAGTGCACGCAGACCCGGTCGAGGACGGCCACGGACTCGGCGGCCAGCAGCGCCGGATAGGTCCAGGGGGTGTCCTCGTAGAACCCGGGCGGGAATTCGAGGCCCTCGCGCTCCACGTACTCGCGCCGGTACGCCTTGTTCCACACCACCATCAGCATGCCGAGCAGGGCCGGGCGGTCGGCGAGCCGGAAGCTGGCCGGGCCCTCCTCGCTGAGCCGGTGGGCGAGGCGGTTGCGGACCAGCTCGCCGGTCCAGAAGGCGCGGGCGTAGTCGTAGACGAGGACGTCGGGGGAGCCGGTGGCCTTGAGCCGGTCGGTGATGGCCTGGAGGGCGCCCGGGGCGAGGGTGTCGTCGCCGTCGAGGAAGACCAGGTAGTCGCCGGTGGCCCGGGCCAGGCCCGCGTTGCGGGCCGGGCCCAGGCCGAAGTTGTGCGCCAGGTGCACGGCGGTGACCCGGGGGTCGCGGGCCGCGTACTCGTCGATGATCGAACCGCAGGCGTCCGGGGAGGCGTCGTCGACCGCGATCAGTTCCAGATCCGGGTACGACTGTGAGAGGACCGAGTCCAGACTCTCCTGCAGGTACGCCTGAACCTTGTACGCGGGCACGATGACGCTGAACCGGGGCACGGCACATCCAGGGGTCGGCGCGGGCATATTGCTCCCCCAGCTACCGCTGGGTACCCCCAGGCAACGTCCGCGTGGCGATCGGGTTACGCTCCGTGCGGCATTCGGGTTGCTCAGTGTCAACACGCCACGTCAACGGCATGATCGGGACGTGTCCCGGGTTATTTCACCGCGCCCGCCATCACCCCCGTCACGAACTGCCGCTGGAAGGCGAAGAAGACGACGAGCGGCACCACCATCGACAGGAAGGCCCCGGGCGCCAGCACGTCGATGTTGTTCCCGAACTGCCGCACCTGCTGCTGGAGCGCCACCGTCACCGGCGGGTGCGCCGAGTCGGCGAAGACCAGCGCCACCAGCATGTCGTTCCACACCCACAGGAACTGGAAGATGCCCAGCGAGGCGATCGCCGGCCCGCCGAGCGGCAGCACCACCCGTGAGAACAGCCGCAGTTCACCGGCGCCGTCGAGGCGCGCCGCCTCCAGCAGCTCGCGCGGGATCTCCGCGAAGAAGTTCCGCAGCAGGAACACCGCGAAGGGCAGCCCGAACGCGGTGTGGAACAGCACCACCCCGGCCGTCGTCTCGAACAGGCCGATGGCGCCGAAGAGTTCGGAGACGGGGATCAGCGCCACCTGCACGGGGACCACCAGCAGCCCCACCACGACCAGGAACAGCCAGTCCCGGCCCGGGAACTCCAGCCAGGCGAAGGCGTATCCGGCGAGCGCGCCCAGGGTCAGGACGAGCAGGGTCGCCGGGACGGCGATCGCCACCGTGCTCAGGAGGGAGCCGGTGATCGTGTCGTTGGCCAGCAGGTGCGCGTAGTTGGACGCCGTCAGCCGCGAGGGCTCCGTCAGCACCTGCCACCAGCCGCCCCGGTTCAGGTCGTTCGCCGACAGGAACGAGGAGATCAGCAGGCCGAGGGTGGGCATCAGCCAGAACAGCGCCGCCAGGACCAGGAAGACGCGCACCGCCACACCGCCCGCCAGGCGCCTCACGAGGTTCACCGGGAAGCCTCCTTCCGCATCCGGCGGATATTGACCAGCATCACCGGCACCACCAGCACCAGCAGCAGCACCGCGATGGCGCTGCCCAGCCCCTGATCGGCATCCGTGCCGAAGGAGGTCCGGTACAGCTGGAGCGCCAGCACGTTCGCGTCGTCCTGCACCGCGCCCGGTGCGATCACGAAGACCAGGTCGAAGATCTTCATCACGTTGATGACGAGGGTCACCAGCACCACCACCAGCACCGGAGCCAGCAGCGGCACGGTGATCCGCCGGAACACCTGCCACTCGCCCGCCCCGTCCACCCGCGCCGCCTCCAGCAGCTCACGCGGCACGGCCGCCAGCCCGGCCCCGATCAGCACCATCGCGAACCCGGCCCACATCCACACGTACGCGCCGATCACCGCCGGGGTCACCAGCACCGGGCCGAGCCACTCCACCCCCGCGTACGCCTCCCGGAAGTTCGACTCCGGCAGCCGCAGCCGGGCCCCGTCCGCCGAGGCCGGCAGCGTGAACGTACCGTCCGCGCGGGCCGTGGCCGTCGCCACCACCCGGCCGTCCACGACCGCCTCGATCCGCATCCCCGACAGGCCCGTCTCCGTCGGGTCGACCACGTTCACCGCGCCGCCCCCGCCCCGCGTGAAGTCCTGCCAGACCGTCCCCGTCACCTTCCCCGGCTCCGCCCGCGCCGCCCCCGCCGCCCGGGCCCCCTCGGGCAGCGCCTCCGGCGCCACCCCGACCAGCGGCAGCAGCACCGGCACCCCCGCCCGTACGGCCTCCCGGGTCACGAACGCACCGCCCCCGGCCGGCTCCAGCGGCGAGTCCCGGCCCGGGCGGGCCTTCGGGAACGCCGAGGACGGGGCGAAGGTGTCGTGCACCCCGACCACCACCGCGTTGGCCACGCCCCGGTGCGGGTCGTGGTCGTACACCAGCCGGAAGATGATGCCCGCCGCCAGCATCGAGATGGCCATCGGCATGAACACCAGCAGCTTGAACGCCGTCCCCCAGCGCACCCGTTCGGTCAGCACCGCGAAGACCAGGCCGAGCGCGGTGGCCACGGCCGGCGCCACCGCCACCCACACCGCCGTATTGCGCAGGGCCGTGCGGATCGCCGGATCGGCGACGATGGTCCGGTAGTTGGCGACACCGACGAACGAGTCCCCGGAACGGTCGAAGAGGCTGCGGTAGAGGGAGAACCCGATGGGCTGCACCACCAGCGCGCCCAGCAGGACCAGCGCCGGGAGCAGGAACGCCGCCGCGACCAGCCGCCGCCGCCCCGTGCCCGTGACCGTGTGCCGGCCGCGGCCCGGCGTGCCGGGCCGGGCCGCCCCTGTCGTGGCCGTCACGTCAGTTCCCGTAGGCCTTCGCCGCGTCCGCCTCCAGTCTCGCCTGGACGCCCGCCACGTCCGACGGGTTCGCCAGGAAGTCCTGGAGCGCCTTCCACTCACCCGCGCCCGGAGTCCCGCCGAACGCCGCCGGAGCCTGGTCCGACATGTCGAAGCGGAAGTCCTCCCCCGCCGCGATCAGCGCCTTCGCGATGCCCCGCTGGATGTCGTTCGGGTACGCGGCGAAGTCCACCGCCTTGTTCGGGGAGACGAAACCGCCCTCCCCGGCCTGGATCCGCGCCGCGTCCGCCGACGCCAGGAACGTCAGCAGCGCCTGCGCCCCCTTCGACGGCTTCAGCGCCACCGCCACGTCACCGCCCGACACCACCGGCGCCTTCGCACCCACCGCCGGGAAGGGGAAGACGAGCGCGTCCTTGCCCACCTTCGCCTCCGTCTGCGCGATGTTCACCGCCACGAAGTCGCCCTCGAAGACCATCGCCGCCGCCGGCCGGTCGCCACCGGTGAAGGTCTGCGTCACCGACTTCGGGAACTCCGTCGCCAGCGCCCCGCCCGGGCCGCCCGCCAGGAAGTCCTTGCGGCCGAACAGCTCACCGAGGGTGGTCAGCGCCTCCTTGACGCTGTCGTCCGTCCACTTGATCTCGTGTTTCGCCAGCCGGTCGTACTTCTCCGGGCCCGCCTGCGACAGGTAGACGTTCTCGAACCAGTCCGTCAGCGTCCAGCCGTCCGCGCCCGCCACCGAAACCGCCGGGGTCCCGGACGCCGAGAGGGTGTCGGCCGCCGTCAGCAGCTCCTTCCAGGTCTTCGGCGGCTTGACGCCCGCCGCCTCGAAGGCCTTCGCGTTGTACCAGACCAGCGACTTGTTCGCCGCCTTGTAGTACACGCCGTACTGGGTGCCGTCGACCGCCCCGAGCTTCCGCCAGCCCGGCGAGTAGTTCGCGTCGAGCTGCGCCTGGGCCTCCGGGCCCACCGGCTGCGCCCACTTGTTCCGCACCGCCGCCACCAGCGCCCCGACCTGCGGGAGCAGCGCCACGTCCGGGGGCTGACCGCCCGCGATCTTGGTGCCGAGGAAGGTGACGATGGGGTCCTGGGCCGGCACGAAGGTGACCGTCGCGCCCGTCCGCTTCCCGAACTCCTTCAGCACCTTGGTGAAGTTGGCCTGCTCGGGGCCCGTCCAGACCGCCGACACCTCCAGCTTCTCGCCGGGGAGCTTCGGTAACTCGACGGTGTGGGTCTGCTCCTGCCCGGCGGACGGGGTGCTGCCCGCGCTGCCGCCGCCGTTGCCGCCGCTGCCGCAGGCGGTGAGCGCCAGCGCGCCCGCGGCGACGAGGGCCGCCCAGGCCCGTGGCCGCGTACCCCTGCGGTTTCTCGTGTGGCTCGATCCCTGCTGTCCCTGCATGGTGCCGCCCCCGATGCCGTGTGGCCGTGGTGTGCTCCGTGCCACAAGGTCTACGCCGAGCCGCGCACCCCCGCAATACCGCCTCGCGGGGGAACGCCCGGGCGTCAGGGAGCCGGCGGGAACAGCACCGGCACCGCCGAGACCAGGTGGGAGGCCCGGTCGAGGGCGCTGGCCAGGAGGGCGAGGTCGGTCGGCCCGTTGCCCAGCTCGCGCACCGGACGGCGGGCCGGGGGGTCGCCCATCCGCTCCCACTCCACCGGGACCACGGTCGGCCTCAGGGTCGCGGTGCGCGGGATCCGGCCGGTGACCCGGCCCGCCTGGAACGGGACGGCCCGCCCGTCCGCGTACAGCAGCCGGCCGCGGCCGGGGCCCGGCCGGTCCGGGGAGTCCAGCTCGACCCGCAGGGCCGCCCCCCGGGCCGGCTCGGTGTCCGCCGTGCGGTCCGGGCGGGCGGTGGCGGTGATCAGGTGCACCCCGAGCCGGGCGCCCTCACGGGCCACGCCCTCCAGGATCCGTACGAGTGAACCCGCCGCGGGCCGGCCCGGGCTGCCGAGCGCCGGTGCCACCAGCGCGTCGAAGTCGTCCACCAGCAGCACCAGCCGCGGCAGCGGACTCGGGCCGGCGGCCGGGTCGGCGCGGGGCGCGGAGGCTCGCAGCCGCAGGGTGCCGGAGCGCTGGGGGTCGAGGTCGCCGCGGTGTTCGCCCGGCCCGGGGTCGCGGGGCGAGACCATCCGGTCGGACAGGGCGTGCCGGCCGTGCCACTCCGTGAACGGCACGCCGTCCAGCAGCTCGTGGCGGCGCTTGAGCTCGGTGGCCAGGGCCTGCGCGAACTCGCGCATCCGCAGCGGGTCGGAGGCCACCAGGTGGGCCGACACGTGCGGGAGCTCCGTACAGGGCAGCAGGCCCTCACCGCGTTCGCCGCCGGCGCCGTCCAGGAGGAGCAGGCCGAGGTGGTCGGGGCGGGAGCCGGCCGACAAGGAGGCGGCGAGGGAACGCAGGAGCTCCGTACGGCCGCTGCCGGCCGGGCCCTCGATGAGCAGGTGCGGGCCGTCGTGGACCAGCTCGGCGCCGACCGGCCCGCGACGGCCGGCCCCGAGGACCACGTCGGCCAGGCCGCCGACGGCCCGGCCCTGTTCGGTGGCGGCGGCCCAGCGGGCCATCAGGGAGGCCGGGGTGGCACGGGCCAGCCCGAGCTCGTCGAGGAGCCGGGCGGCGGCCGGGAGGCTGGCGGCCGTGCGGTGGACGCCCGGGCTGTCCGCCGGGGGCGCGTCCGCGCGCAGCGGGGCCAGGGCGCGGGCGAACCGCTCCGCCCAGGCGGCGGAGACCCCGTCGGCGACGGCCGTGCGGCCCGGCGGTACGGGGCTGCCGGCGCTGACCGCGAAGGTGCGTACGGCGGTGGCGACGTCGCCGCTGAGCAGGGCGACGGCGGCGCAGTCCCGGAAGGCGGGGGTGCTCGCGCAGGCGGTCTCGTACGTCTGCGCCACCGGGGAGGCGGGGGTGGCGGCCGGGGCCTCGGCGAGCGCGAGGACGTGGATGCCGGCGGCGGGGCCGTGCGAGGCCAGCCGGCCGGTGAGGTCGCGCAGGGCGGCCGTGCCGGGGTCGCCGTCGAGGACGACGAGCGTACGGGGGCCCGTGTACGCGGCCGCCGCCTCGCGCACCGCGCCCGGCTCGGCGGACGCCCAGGTACCGCCCAGGGGGCCGTCGTCCAGCCGCCGGGTCAGTTCGGCGGCGCGGGCGGCCGCCTGGTCGCGGTCGTACGCGAGGAGCAGCCGGCAGTCCTGGCCGTGCGCGGGGCGTACGTGGGGCAGCCAGCCGAGCCAGCCCCAGTCGCGGCGGCGTTCCTGGAGGGGCCGTACGCGGTCGGCGGCCAGCAGGACGATCTCCAGCTGCGCGGGCGGGTGCAGCCCGGCGAGCTGCGCCACGACGGACCGGGCGACCCCCATGAGCCGGGCCCGCGGCCCTGCGACCCCGAGCGCCCCGCTGTCGCGCAGCGCGACCCGGCTCCCGGCCCCGAGCCCCACGTCGAGGAACCCGGGGTGCCCGGGCCCGCGCGACCACAGCCGCTCGGTGGGCCCGAGCGCGGCGAGCAGCAGCGCGGCGGGATCGTCCTCGTCGGGCACCACCACGTCGGGCTCGACCACCCCGACCCCCTCGACGACGGCCTCCTCCTCCCCCCGCACCCACTTCCGCGCCCACGCCCCGATCCCCCCGAGCCGCCGCCGGGGCGCTTCCCCGGCCTGCGGCCCGCCGGGGGCGGCGGGGTGGGCGGGGGTGCCGGGGGCGGGCTGGGCCCCCGTACCGGACGCGCCGTGCGCGGGGCCGGCGGCC
>NZ_JBEZWL010000138.1:0-19575 GCF_040648015.1 Streptomyces sp. NPDC029216
GCCCGGGCGGGCAACGGGCCGGGCGACCGGCCAGGCGGAAGGCTGGGCCATGCGCCGGCCGGCGGGCTGGGCTACCAGCCGAGCGACCGTTCCGGCGACAGGCCAGACGACCGGCCAGGCAACCAGCCCGGCGGCAAGCTGGGCGACACGCTGCGCGACGGGGCCGGTCACGGGCCAGCCGCTGCGCTGGACGCCCGGGCGGGCAACGGGCCAGGCGACCGGCCAGGCAGCAGGCTGGGCGGCGCAGCGGGCGGGCGGGCGGTGGTTCGGTGAGTGAGTTTGGTGCATGGCGGCGGGTCGGTGCCGAGGGGCGGCGGTTTCTGCGTGGCCGCTCGCGGGCGCTGGGTGCCCTGGTCCTGTGGTCCCTGCTGGAGTCCGCACACACCTTCCTCGGCGGGTACGCCGTGGCCCGGGCCCTCGACGACGGCTTCCTCACCGACCGGCCCGGCACGGGCATCGGCTGGCTCGCCGCGGCCGGTGCCGGCGCCCTCCTCGGCGGACTCGCCCTGCGCGGGGTCTTCTCGGGGCTCGCGGACCTCGTCGAACCCCTGCGGGACGGGTTGGTCCGCCGGGCCGTGCGCCAGGCGCTGGAGGACGCCGTCACCGATCCGGCGCGGGCCGCCCGCTCCGGGGCCGTCTCCCGGCTCACCCAGCAGACCGAGATGGCCCGGGACTCCTTCGCGGGGCTGGTCCTCGTCGCCCGGTCCTTCGTCTTCACGGCGGCGGGAGCCCTGGCCGGCATGGCCGCACTGGCGCCGGTGCTGCTCCTGTTCGTCCTGCCGCCCCTGCTCCTGGGCACGGCCGGCTTCCTGCTGACCCTGCGCCCCATGGCCCGGGTGCAGCGGCGGGCCCTGGACACCGACGAGGCACTGGCCGCACGGGCCGGCGAACTCGCGGCGGGCCTGCGGGACGTGGTCGCCTGCGGGGGCGGGGCCGAGGCGGGGAGCCGTCTGGAGCTGCTGATCGCCGATCAGGAACGGCTGACGCGGCTGCTGGCCCGCTGGGCCGCCGTACGCACCCTGACGCTCGGGGTGGCGGGCCGGCTGCCCGTCGTCGCGCTGCTGCTGGGGGCGCCCTGGCTGATCGGGGGCGGGCTGAGCACGGGCGCCCTGGCCGCCGCGCTCACCTACCTGGTCCAGTCGCTGCTGCCCGCGCTCGACGCCCTCATGGGCGCGGTGGGGTCCGCCGGGACCCGGCTCCTGGTGGTCCTGGACCGCTTCTGCCCCCCGCAGCCGCTCCCGCCGCAACCCCCCGTCCCGGTCCCGGAGCTGAGGCAGCCCGCGCCGGGACGGCCGGCCCCGGCGGCCGAGCTGCGCGGGGTGCGCTTCGCGTACGGGCCCCATGCGCAGCCGGTGATCGACGGCCTGGACCTGGCCCTGCGCGAAGGGGAGCACCTGGCCGTCGTGGGGCCCAGCGGTACCGGCAAGTCCACCCTCGCCGCACTGCTGGCCGGGCTCCTCCCACCCGACCGGGGCACCGTCCTGCTGGCCGGCGCTCCGGCCGGCCGCGGCCCCGCCCGGGGCCCCGACCCCAGGCGGACCCTGTTGCCGCAGCAGGCGTACGTCTTCACCGGTACCGTCCGCGAGAACCTCGGCCACCTGTGCCCCGGGCCGGTGCCGGACGAACGGCTGGAACACGCCGTGGCCGCCCTCGGGATGGACGGCCTGGTCGACCGGCTGGGAGGCCCGGACGCGCCGGTCGACCCGTCCGCACTCTCCCAGGGCGAGCGCCAGCAACTGGCCCTCGCGGCCGCCTACCTCTCTCCGGCGCCGCTGCTGCTGCTCGACGAGGCCACCTGCCACCTCGACCCGCGGGCCGAGGAACGCGCGGAACGGGCGCTCGCCCGACGCCCCGGCACGCTCGTCGTCGTGGCCCACCGCATCTCCTCCGCGGCCCGGGCCGACCGGGTCCTCGTACTGGACGGGACCCGTGCGGTCCACGGCACGCATGCGGACCTCCCGGCCAGGTCACCCCTGTACCGGGAGTTGGTGGGGGTGTGGAACGCCCAGGGGTGAACAGGCCGTCGCTGACGCCTCGGAGGCCGACGACGTCTCAGCTTGTTCTTTAACCTCGATCGGGTCAGGTGAGCGTGTCCAGGTCGGCGAGTAGATAGGCGACGCCGAGGCCGGTGTTGAGGTACTCCTCGAAGAGCCTGTTGTTCAAGGCCGAGGGGGATCGTTTCTGTCGGACGAGGTCGACGGCCGTCGGCGCTTCGTGGCCGAGGTCGATGAGCGTCTGCGCGATGACCAGGCCGGAGCGGTTGTAGCCGGCGTTGCAGCGAACCAGAACCGTGCGCCCGTCCTGGACGGCCCTGGCGGCGGTGCAGGCGAGCTGCTGGACCGTGTGGATCTGTGCGGCGACGAGCGGGCCGTCAGGAATATCGGCGACCAGGTGGTCGATGTCAGGGTTGGGTCCGTGGCCGGGGCGGGTGTACAGGCTGATGACCAGGCCGAACTCCTTACCGACGACCACTGGACGGCTTTCCCCCGAGGCCGGTCCAGTGGTGACCGCCCATCCACAGCCCTGGCATGATCTCGTTCCAGGGGGCATGTGGCTCTGGCACGCCGCGGTCCTTGTGACGTGTCTTCACTTGCGTCCCTCTCTGCCGAGACAACGCGGTCAGCCCCCTCGACCCACCACACGGCTCGAACGCCCGTCGAACTTGGTCCCCCACCTTGGGATCCTCCAGATACGCGAGCAGCCTTCGCCCGATTCTGTGCTCCGACCAAGGATTGCACCGAGCCATGACGAAGGCCGTAGGGACGAGCGTGCCGCAACTTGATGCCCAACGGGAAGCGTTCGCGGAAGCGTCACGCTTCCGGAGCGACTTCTATGCGTGTCTGACCGCGCACCGTGACGAACTGTTCGAGCTGACCGACGCGATGCTGTGCGCGGACGGGCCGGTGAGGACGCCGGTGGACTTGACGCTGCTGGCCGAGCATCGCCGCGGCCACGGCGCCCTGTACGCGGCCTTGAACCACGGTCGCATCGACGTTGCCCGGCTGCGGCGGACTCTCGCCGCGGTGCCGCAGCCGAAGGCGGCCGACGACCGGCTCGTCCTGGCCGTCGATGTGAGCAACTGGCTGCGGCCGGACGCCGAGTGCAGCGCGGACAGACTGTTCTGCCACACCTTCGGCCGGGGCCGGGACCAGCACCTGATGATCCCGGGCTGGCCGTACTCATTCGTCGCCGCGCTGGAGAGCGGCCGTACATCCTGGTGCCAGCTGCTGGACGCGGTGCGGCTCGGCTCGGAGGACGACGTCGCCGAGGTCACCGCGCTCCAGGTCCGCCGTGTCGTCGAGGACCTGATCGCCGGCGGACGCTGGTGCGAAGGCGATTCGGACATCCTGGTCGTCTTCGATGCCGGCTACGACGTCCCGCGCATGGCCTACCTCCTCGAAGGACTGCCCGTCGAGGTCCTGGGGCGGATGCGCTCGGACCGCGTCATGCGCCGGCCGACGCCCACCCAGCTGGAGTACTCCCAGGCCTATCCCCGGGGCGGGCGGTATCCGAAGCACGGCAAGGAGTTCCGGTTCGCCAAGCCCGAGACCTGGAGCGAACCCGACGCGACGACCGTCCAGGTCACCGGCCGCTACGGCACCGCACAAGCGATGGCCTGGGACCGTCTCCACCCCCGCCTCACCACCCGCTCTGCCTGGATCGACCACGACAGCGAACTTCCCATCATCGAAGGAACGCTGATCCGCCTGGAAGTAGACCACCTGCCAGGTGGCGGAGATCCCCTGCCCGTGTGGCTGTGGTCCTCCGCCACCGCAATGACCGGCACCGACGTCGATCTGCGCTGGCAGGCGTTCCTGCGACGCTTCGACCTGGAGCACACGTTCCGCATGATCAAGCAGACCCTCGGCTGGACCCGCCCGAAGCTCCGCACCCCGGCAGCAGACCGGTGGACGTGGTTGATCATCGTCGCGCACACCCAGCTATGGCTCGCACGGCCGCTCGCCGAGGACGCCCGCCGACCCTGGGAGCGGCCGATGGAGCCGAACAGGCTCACTCCGGCCCGGGTCCGCCGGGGGTTCAGAAACCTCCGCCCGGCCCTGCCCTGTCCGGCCCGTGCGCCGAAACCATCACGCCCGGGTCCCGGCAGGCCCCTCGGCTCGAAAAACCAGCAGCCGGCCACCCGCTACGACGTCGGCAAAACCGTCCGGCGCCCGAGCATCATCGAACGGGACCAGATCAGACCATAAAGAATAAGCTTACGATGAGCAATATGCGACGGCAATGGCAGATTGTTCGACGGAGGTGGGGTTGTAGAACCGGACAAACCAGGTGTCATTGTTGGTGTTGGTGGTGCCCCGCTCAGAAATGAAGGGGATGACGCCGGCAGCCGTTTCAAAACCACCGGAGACGGCCGTCTGGCCCGGTAGACAGACGGCTGTGGCTGTCCCTGCCGTACCCGCCGGTGTGGAAGAAGGGTCTCCACGCCTTTCCGTGGTGCTGACTGTGCCGGTCGCTCCAGTGGCACCGGTAGCCCCTGTCGCGCCAGTGGCCCCCGTCGCGCCAGTGGCGCCAGTGGCGCCGGTCGCGCCCTGAGGCCCGGCGGTACCTGGTGTACCCGGCTGACCTTGAGGTCCTGTGGGTCCGGTCGGTCCCGTTGCTCCTGCCCCGCTGCCAGCGGGGCCGGTCGGTCCGGTGGCACCGGGGATGCCCTGCGGGCCAGTGTCACCCTTCGGGCCGATGCCACCGGGGTCGCCCTTGGGGCCGGTCGGTCCCGTGGCACCGGTCGCGCCGGCAGGACCCGTCGCGCCCGTGCCTCCGCCGGCAGGACCCGTCGCACCCGTGGGACCAGTGGCTCCGGTCGGACCGGTGTCACCCTTGGGACCCTGCGGGCCCGTCGGACCAGTGGGACCCGACTGGCCGCTGTGCTCGCACCCGTCACCGCCCAGCACGTCGTCCAGGATGTCCGCCCCCGGCATGCCATGGTGGGGCCCGTGCGGCCTGCAGGCGTCGTTCCCGCCTGGGTGCGGGTCAGCCGTGGTCACTGTCTCGGTCGCCTGGATGTTCTGGGCCGCGGCGAGCGCGGGGCTGGCGATTCCGACCAACACCAGGGCAAGCGAGGCGAAGGTGCAGCCAGTCAGCCAACTGCTCCGCCTGGGCAGCGGGCCAAGGCTTGACCTAGTCCTGTTTTCGGGGCTCATTTACGCCGCTCCTTCTTGAAGGCGGATCGAACGATGTGCGATGCGCCCTCTCGGACCACGCCCCGACATGATGTCGATCACGGGTGCAAGGGCCGTGATGCCTCGCGGCAACGTCAACCCATCGGACCAGCTAGCGCCCCCGATGGAGGCGACGAACGATAAACGACAAGCTCAGTGCCTGTGAACAAACTGATCGATGGCGTCCCGCCGCGTGGTGTAGGCCGTGAAGATCTGTGCAGGGGGCTGGCGCTGGCGAGCACCGTAGGGCGCGGCATAACCGATCGACACCCTGATCGTGATGGCGTTAGCTGGGCGGCATGCCGGAACTGCGTACCGATCGTCTCCTGCTCCGCCGGTGGCGGGAGTCTGACCTCGAACCGTGGGCGGCGATGAACGCCGATCCCGAGGTTCGGGAACACCTGGGGGAACTGCTGACGCGGGAGCAAAGCGATGCCACGGTGGCACTCATGCAGGCCGAGTTCGACGAGCGAGGTTTTGGGTGGTGGGCGCTCGAAGCACGGGAGACCGGTGAGTTCATCGGCCGCGCCGGCTTGGACGAGGTGGGCAAGGACATGCCGTTCGCGGGGGTGGACGTCGGGTGGCGGTTGATACGTTCGGCGTGGGGTCACGGTTACGCCACCGAGGCCGCCCTGGCCTGCCTGGCCTTTGGCTTCGAGGCCCTCGGGCTGCCGGAGATCGTTGCGTCGACGACCGTCAACAACCTTCGCTCCCAGGCGGTGATGCGCCGGATCGGCATGACCCGGGACCCGGCCGATGACTTCGAGGATCCGAGCGTGCCCGAGGGGCCGCTTCGCCAGTGTGTGCTGTACCGGACCCCCGCAGAGATGCCCACGGGCTACACCACGCGGCGGGACACGACCAACTGATGCAGAGCGATTAAGGGCGGAACCGGCGAAGTGACCCGAAAGGCCAGGACCTCTTGGCAGCAACAGCGGTGTCGAAGCCGGGCTCCACCAAGTGGTCCTGTCGTGCCGTGGTACGCGCCTGCTCCTGCCACTGTCACCCCGGATCAGGAAAACCAGTGCCCCTGCGTGGCCTGCCGCCGGGGACACGGAGCCCGGCACCCTGTCCGCCCGCGCCGTTACACCTCGGACACCACAGACGGGGAGTGGCAGGTCATCGAGCCGCTGATGCCCTGGCCCGCGTGGCTGGACGGCAACGGCGGGCGCCCGGAGGAGTACTGCCGCAGGCAGATCATCGACGCGATCTTCTACATCGCCGACAACGGCTGCAAGTGGCGCAACCTGCCCTGTGACTTCCCGCCCTGGCGCACAGTGCACGTGGTCTTCACCCGGTGGTACCAGGACGGCGATGTCGACGCGGTCCACAACGACCTGCGCGACCAAGTACGCCGGGCGGAGGACCGGGAGGCGGATCCGACCACCGCGATCATCGACTCGCAGTCGGTGCGGGCGGCGGAGAGCGAACGCTGTCGCGGATCTTCCAGCGGCGCCGCTGCGTACGCGACTACGAACGCTGACCCGAGCACCACGAAGCCATGGTCAAGTGGGCCATGATCATGCTCATGGCCCGGAGACTGGCACGCTCCACCACCGCCAAGCACCCTAAATGATCAGTTTGTTCACAGGCTCTCAGACCCAGCCGGCCTTCTGCGAGATCCGGATGGCGTCTATCCGGTTGCGGGCGCCCGTCTTGCGGGTGGCGGCGGCCATGTAGTTGCGCACGGTGCCGCTGGCGAGGTGCAGGGCGTGGGCGATCTCCGCGATCGAGTCGCCTTCCGCCGCCCTGGCCAGCACGCTCAGTTCGCGCGGGCTCAGCGGCACGACGTCGGCGTCCAGCAGGGCCGAGGCGAGGGAGGCGTCGACGAACCGCTCCCCGGCGGCGACCTTGCGGACCGCCCGGACCAGCCGGCCGGGCGAGCCGTCCTTGTCCACGTACCCGCGGGCCTCGGCCCGGACACCGCGCCGCAACGAGCCGGGCGCGCCCGGCGTGGCGAGCACCAGCAGCGCGGGCGACGACTCGGGCAGCGGGCCGGCGGAGCCGGCGCCGGCGCCGAGGGTGGCCGAGGCGCCCGGACAGTCCAGGTCGACGACGGTCACGTCCGGTTTTAAGGACTCGGCCTGGCGTGCGGCGGTCCGCCAGCCCGCGGAGGCGACGTCGAAGCCGCCTTCGGATCTCAGCAGGGCGGCGAGTGCGGACCTCACGATGCTGACGCTGTGCAGGACGAGGACCTTGGTCATCGGGGCTCTCCTCACATGGTGATCGCTGGGCACCAAGCGGGTGCCCAGCAACCATCGGGGAGGAACGTCTCCGCTGCGGGCGTACGGGCGATCGTGGCCGAAGGCCGTCCCCGTCCCGGCCGGTCCCGGCGGCCGCCACACCCGCCCCACCCTCCGCAGCTGCGGCCGCGACGGCGGGGATCCCGTGTCGGCGAAAGGAAGCGGTAGGGCCGATTCCGGGCGCATGCTCCCTCCGGAGCGGGCTACTTGCGTGCCGCGGCGCCGCTGATGTGCTCCCTGACCTCCTGGTAGATCCCGGCGTCCTCGCGCAGGGCGGGGTGCTGCAGGCACGGGGTCCGGGTGTTCACCGCACCGGTGAGGACGACGCTCTCGTTGGGTGTGACGATCACGTCGCAGGGGGACCACCAGGTGGCGTAGCGGGTGGGTCCGGGCGTCTCGTCGCCGGTGTTGAGGGCCTTGAGGAACGCGGAACCCGGACGCATTTCGGTGCAGGAGGGTCCGCCGCACCAACGGGCCATGTCCGTACCGTGGTTGGGTCCGCCGAGGGAGACCCAGGCGTCCACCTTCGCGTCGCCGCCGAGGTTCTTGAGGTAGTGGCGCGAGGACAGGGAGCCCATGGAGTGGCTGACGACGTCCACCTTGGCGGCTCCGGTCGAGGCCAGGACCCGGTCGATGACGGAGGCCAGCTGCGAGGCGGTGGTGGCGTTGGACTGGGAGGTCGGGTAGGTCCACTGGTAGAGGCGGTCGGCGGGCCAGCCGTCCGAACGGAACCGCCCGGCCATGGTGTTCCAGATGGTCCCGTCGCTGTTCCAGCCGTGCACGAAGACCACCGGGTCGGGGAGGGAAGGGGCGGCGGGGGCGGCCGCGGCCGGGACGGCGCAGGCGGCGAGAGCGGCCAGGGCGGCGGGGAGGCAGCGGAGCATCGGTGCGTTCACGGCCCGTTTGTAGCGGCCCCGCCTCCCCGGCCCGGAGCACGGACCGGGGACCTCACCCGTCCGGCCGCGGCCGTTCACCCGAGGAACGTTTCGGCGGGCCCGTCACCCGGCGGACCGTACCGTCACCCGGCGGGCCGAGCGGGGCGGGGCCACATCGGCCTCAGCCCCGTGCGATGACTGCCGCCTCCAGGAAGGTCCAGCCGTCGGCCTGCGTTTCCCGCCTCTCCCCCGGGTCCCAGCCGCGGGCCAGCGCCGTGTCGAGCAGGAACCGCACGGTGCCCGGTTCGTGCAGGTTCAGTGCGCCCACGCCGACGGCCCCCACCTCTCCCGACCCCGCGGTGTACCCCGCGACGTACCGGCCGGGGCCCTCGTCGAAGACGAGGCGCAGCAGGCCGCCGGTGCCCGGCGGGTGCGGACGCAGGGTGAGGGTCTTGCGGCAGCCGCCGTCCTCCAGTAGGCGGTGGCCGTGGCGGAGCGTCCAGAGATAGGTACGGCCGTCGGCCACGAGGCGGCGGGGCTTCCTCGAAGAGCGGGGCATGCGGCCGAGGATACGCGGCGGGGCCCGCCGGTCAGGATGCGGCGAGGAGGGCGGGCAGTTCGCGCATGTCGTGGAAGACGGTGGTGCCGGGGCCTTCGAGGCGTTCGGGCGGGGTGAGTCCGCCGGCGTAGCCGAACGCCCGCATGCCGGCGGCGCGGGCGGCCAGGACCCCGGGGCGGCTGTCCTCGACCACCGCGCAGGCCGCCGGGTCGACGCCCATCTGCCGGGCGGCGTACAGGAACAGGTCGGGGGCGGGCTTGCCGCGGGCGACCTCGGCGGCACTGTAGATGCGGCCCTCGAAGTGCGCGTGGAGGCCGGTGCGGCCCAGGGTGTGGCGCATCTTCTCGTGCGAGCCGCTGGACGCCACGCAGGTCGGCAGGTTGATCGCGCCGAGGGCCTCGGGCAGGCCCTCGACGGGGGCGAGTCCGGCGTCCACGGCCTCGCGGTGGAGCCGTTCGAACCGCTCGGACCAGACCGCGGCCGTCTCCTCGCCGAGCCTGGCGGCGACCTGTTCGCGGATGGCCGCGTGCGAACGCCCGATGAAACGGTCGACGACCTCCTCCTCGGTCAGCGGCCACCCGAGCTCCGCGCCGAGGGCGACCTGGACGCGGGCGGCGATGCGTTCGCTGTCGACCAGTACCCCGTCGCAGTCGAATATCACGAGCTCAATCGGCTTGATCATCTCCGCAGCATAGGCCCGGCCCGGCCGGATGATCCCCGTCCGCTTCGGTGGGTCCGCCGGTCCACGGCCCGGCCGGGCGCAGGGCGCGGCGTGCCGGGAGGACCGCGGCCGCCAGGGCCGGGGCGAGGAGCCCCGCCGCGAGGGGAAGTGGGGGCCTCGCCGGTCAGCGCGCGGGTCAGCGGGAAGAGGATGGCCGGGGCGATGGCCGCCCCCCAGGGCCAGGCCCGAGCAGGCGATGAGGAGCGCCTCCCCGCACAGCATGTGCATCACCTGGCGGCGGGTGGCGCCAATCAGGCGGAGCATGCGCAGCGCCTGGCGGCGGTCCAGGACGGTCATGACCCGTGTGCGGGCGGCGGCGACGGCCGCGAAGCCGCCGAGGAGCGAGGCCGTGGGCGTCGGCGACCGCGGAACGGGCCCGCCGTGGCGAGGGCGTCGGTGCCGGTCCCGGGGGCGGGGAGGAGGGCGAGGGCGTCGGGGTGTCCGGGGAGCGCGGGGGCCTCGGTGTCGGCGAACCGGGCCCCGGAGGCGGCGGTGTGTCCGGAGGCCCGGAACTCCCGCACCCCGGCGGGGGTGTCCGGCCGGACCCGCTCCCCCACGGCCGCGGCCGGCCGGCCCGCGGGGGCCGCGCCGAGGACCACTTCGCCGCGCTGGGGGGCGTGACCGGAGGTCAGCGGGGCGGGGACGAGGCCCAGCCGGAGGCCGCGGCGGGCCCGGCCGGGTGCGACGGGGTGCCGCTGCGGCCGCGCCTGCTCCGCCGGAGCCCCATGTGTGTGCCGCTCTCCGCTGTTGGGGCAAACCCCACCCCGGTCGGGGTGGGGTCACCCGGGGCCGGCCCGTGGCGTCAGGAGACGAGGGGGCCTGCCTCCGCTTCGGTCAGTCTGACCGTGCACAGTCCGCCGCGCTCCGTCTTGACGTCCGTCACTGTGAGCTGGGTGCCCGGTGCCAGGATGTACTCCTCCTCGCCGGTGAAGGCCGAGAACCTGCGGATGCCCACCGCGCGGGAGGGGGTCACCTCGAAGAGCGTCCGCTTGCCGCGGCTCCCCAGGAAGGCGCGGGCCACGCTCAGCTCGGAGGTGCAGGAGGAGACGCCCCACCAGGTCACCGTCCGGCCGAGCGGGTACTGGGCCTTCAGGTCCAGCGACACGCCGCGCCACAGCGGGCGGGTGTGGGCGGGCAGCTCCGAGACCGCCGAGAACAGCAGCCGCAGGTAGGGGAGGTAGGGGACCACCCTGGTCCGGTCCGGGGACCGGAGGACGGCGTTGATCTCGCGGTAGAAGGCGGACTCGCACGTGTAGAGGTACAGGGCGGCGATCGCGTCGGCGGACAGCTGCCCGGCGCCGGCCGTCTCGTCCGCGCGGCGCTTGCCGAACTCCAGGGAGCGGTCGATGTGGCGGCCGAGTCCGGACAGCACCTCGGCGACCGGTGCGACGGCTCCCGGGAAGTCCATCAGCGGGGTGTCGAACACTCCGGTGATCTCGGGGAGGACGAGGCCCTCGTCCTTGACGCTGGTGAGGCGCTCCAGGTACAGCTGGTGCAGTTCCATGGTCGACGCGATGAAGGCGCCCATGCGGGCCGCCACGTCGCCGTCGGTACCCCCGCCGGAGGCTCCCTCGGCCCCCTCGGCGCTCTGGTTCCATCCCTTGCTGGGCAGCCAGTCCACCGGTTCGGCGCCCAGCGAGGCGAGGGCGTCGTTGACCGTGGCGAAGTGGTCGCCCTCGCAGAAGATGTCGCCCTGGGCGGCGGGGTTGGCGTGGTCGATGTGCCGGACCTCGACGCCGGGGTACTTCTTCTCCAGGCGCTGGACGGCCTTCTTCAGGCTGCGGGCGTGGGCCCCCCACCAGGCGAAGACGACGCTGCGGTCCTCCTCGTCGGCGTCCTGCTTGGCCTTGAGGATCTCCTCGACGATCCGCTCGGCGACGGGCCGCCAGAACGCGGTGTGCCGGTCGGCTCCCATCGCACCGTCTCCGCTGGCGGTGAGCGCGGCGTTCAGCAGGAGCACGCCCTGCGTGAGCATCGCCTGGAACCACTCCGGCGGCTGGACGGTGTCCCGTTCCTTCAGCAGGGCGCGGACGTCGGCGATGGGGGTCTTCTTGACGATGCCGTACTTCCACATCGCGGCCGCCTTGATGATGCAGCGGATGCTGACGACCCTGCCGAACTGGCTGTCCTTCCAGTCGTTGAAGGTGTTGTCGAACATGGCGATGCCGGTGGCGCTCTCCGGCCGCGGATAGGGGTTCTGGCCGAAGACGACGACCTTCCACTTGTGCGGCGGATGGGGCTTGAGGGCCTGGAAGGTCAGTTCGCGGACCGGGACGACCTCCGGGCTGCGGCCCTGGCCGATGAACTGGGCGGCGTCGGGCTGTTGCTCGATGACGGGCTTGAGGAGCGGGAGCCAGGGCTCGCCGCCGCCCTTGAAGAGTTCGGTGAGGGCCAGCGGGTCGCTCGCGTCGGGCTGGGGCGGGGTGACGGCGTCGTCGCTCATGGGGGAAGGGCTCCCGGTCGTCGTGCTCGTGGGATGGAGGGGGGCGGCCTGCGGGCCGGCGGGGTGGGCGGTGTCAGCGGCGAAAGGAATGCCCTTTCGGCGGCACGATGCGCACCCGCTGGGTGGCGGGCGCCTCCTCGATCCCGGCGAGCTGTGCGGTGATCGTGGCGCGCAGCACGTCGTCGTCCTCGAACCAGTGGTCGTGGAAGAGGGTGTAGCCGGTCCACATCAGGTTGGCGCAGACGCGGGCGGGCACCCGGCCCGTCTGCGCGCCCATCCCGACCAGTGCCACCGAACGGATGCTGCCCGGAGCCCGCCGGTTCTGCCGGTGGACGGCCTGGAAGGCCGCGGCGCACGCCAGGGCCACGTTCAGCGTGTCCCGCACGTTCTGCGAGGACTCCACCATGGTCGGCGTCGATATCAGGAAGCGCGGGACGGTCGCCCCCGACGGGACGCAGACCGCGCTGCCCACCGGGAGGGTCCCGGCGAACCGGTCGCGGATCGCCCGCTGCACCCGCAGCTGGATGCCGGCCCCGAGGTGCCGCTTGATGGCGGCGTCGACGCCGCCGTCCATCCGGCCCCGGGAGTTGGTCGGGGTGACCCAGGCGTCGACGTCCTCGTCGAGGATCGAACCCCTGCGGATCTCGATCCCGGGGGTGTCCGCGAAGGCGGCCCGCCAGGCCTCCACCACGCGCTCGTTGACGTCGGTCAGCACCACCCTGAGCACGGGCTGCACAAGGTTCTCGGTCATCGTCCACTCCTGTCGGGAAACGGCCCTTCCAATACCCCCGACGCTATCGGCGACCACTGACAACGCCGCCGTGGACAGGGGACGGTGACCTGCCGTCACGCCGCGGGTGCCGGGACGCTCCTCCCGCGTGGATTGACCCACCCGAGTGGCAACCGCCCTGCCCCGGTGCCGCCGGGCGCCGTCCGCCGTGGCGGGCCGGGCGATGATGGGCGCGACGACCGTTACGCGTCCCTCTGCCGCCGACCGCGGCCGACGAAGCGAGAGGAAGTCCGCGATGCCGCAACAGGCACCGGAACCGCAGACGGAGCTGGACGCGCGCTACAGCTCCCCCGGGGCCACCGCGACGCCGTGGGAGGAGGCCGCCACCCGCCTGGAGGAGGCCGAGATCTTCTGGCTGACGACCGTGCGGCCGGAGGGCCGGCCGCACGTCACCCCGCTGCTGGCCGTCTGGAAGGACGGGGCGCTGCACTTCGCCACCGGCCCGGCGGAACGCAAGGGGCTCAACCTCGCCGTCAACCCGCACGTCGTCCTCACCACCGGTACCAACAGCTACGGGCAGGGTCTCGACGTGGTCGTCGAGGGCGAGGCGGTCCGGGTCCGCGACGAGGAGCGGCTCGCGGGGCTGGCGGCGGCCTGGGAGGCGAAGTACGGGCCGGACTGGCGCTTCGAGGTACGGGACGGGGCGTTCAACAGCACCTCGGCGGCGGCCGCTCCCCCGCCGACCGAGGAGGGCGACGAGGCGGGCCGTGCGCTGGTCTTCGAGGTCGCGCCCCGTACCGTGTTCGGCTTCGGGCGGGGTGCGGAGTTCAGCCAGACCCGCTGGCGGTTCGCTGCCGAAGGGCGCTGATCCGCCCGCGGCGGCGACGGTGGATCAGCTGCGCTGGAAGACCACCTCGCGGCGAGCACGGGGAGCGAGGAGCGGGGCGCGGGCCTCGTCGAGGGTCGTGTACGGGGCCGGTGCCCGCGACGGCGGGGTAGGAGAGGGACACCATCAGTTCGCGGTCGGCGGCCGGGACCCAGGGGGCCTTGCGGCGGCCGTGGCCGCGGTCGGGCTGGAGCCAGCCCCTACTGGATGCTCCAGCGGTGCGCATGTCCGGGATCGGCGGGGCAGGCGAAGACGTTGAGTTCGCCGTGGTTGCCCACCACGACCGCCGTGGGCGACGCGGACTCGTGCGGGGCGGAGCCCTGCGCCTCGACCGGCACCCAGCTCCCGCTCCCCCCGTCCCATTCGGACGTGTCGACCGTCAGCAGCAGGTGCATCGGTGTCCCGCAGTCCGGGCAGTCCATCGGGCAGGGGTCGGTGCGGTGCCAGGAGGCGAAGCCCCCGACGCGCCAGCCCGGCGGGATCGACAGGTCGAACTGGTAGGAGGGCGGGCCGGCTTCCTCCTCGGCCTCCTCTTCCATGGCCTCCTCCCACGCGTCGATCCGGGCGCACAGCTCCTCGGGCAGGAGCCCGGCGAACGGGTACGTGACCACCTGCTCCGGGTGCAGTACGCAGGGCTCGGGGACGTACCCGGGGTAGCCGACGACCGGTGGCACAGGAGGCACGGCCAGGACCTCGCCGACCTCCGCCGAGTTGCGCCAGTGCAGGTGGACCAGCATCCCGGCACGGCTGGGGCCGTGGGCGTCGAACGGGCACCAGAACAGCTGGAGCAGGTCGCACCCGTCCGGCCCGGCCGGCAGGTCGGGGAGGTCCCGGCGGTAGAGCTGCGCCACTCCGAGCAGGGGCAGGGGGTCCGTTTCGCTGATCCCGGGCAGGCGGTGCGTGCGGCCCAGGGTCTCCATGAGCTCCCGCTCCTCCTGGGTGAGGGGCCCGTACGGCTGCCTCGCGTGCGCGGCCGCCCTGATCCGCCGCTCCCGACGGACGTCCTCGACGCGCCGCCCGCGGCCACGGCCGTGGGCCTCGCGGCAGACCGGCCACGGCTCGTGCGCCGGCCAGAGCACCGGCCCGCCCACCGAACTCTGCGACACGTCCGGGGTGCCCGGCCGCGGGTGGAGCCGGGTGGTCGTCCCGCGGTGGGCCGCGAGTTCCGGGAAGAGGGCCTCGACGTCGAGCGGGCGCGGTGGGGTCGTCCTGGTCATGCGGGCGACCCTAACCCGGCCGGCCATAGGCCGCCGGTGGCCCCGTCGGCGGGGACCGGGGCCCGTCCCGGACGCCGGGCTCGCGGCAGTCGTCAACGCGGCCCCGGGCCAAGCCGTTTCGGAGGACTTACGGGCAAGCCCCGCGAGGGCGCGCGGCCGGGCGGGGACGGGCCGCCACACTGACCGGGTGAGGATTGCCATCATGACGGCGGGCTCGCGCGGGGACGTCGCGCCGTACACGGGTCTGGGGGCCGGACTGGTCCGGGCCGGACACGAGGTCACGCTGGTGACCCACGGCGTGTTCGCACCGCTCGTGGCCGGGTCGGGGGTGCGGCTGCGGGCCGTACCCGGGGATCCCAAGGCCGAGTTGCACTCGACGCGCGGCCGGGACCTGCACCGCAGCCGGACCGGGGCCGCGAAACTGCTGCGGGCCGTGGCACTGGCGCGCAGGATCGCCCCCGAGATGGCGCCCGGGCTGCTGCGCGCCGCGCGCGAGGCGGACGTCGTACTGGCCGGGGGGACGGTCGCGCCCCTCGCCCACGCCATCGCGCAGGGCCTCTCCCGGCCCAGCATGGGCCTCTTCCTCCAGCCACTGCACGGAACCCGCGCGTTCCCGGCGCCGATGCTCGGCACCCGTTCCCTGGGGCCGCTGGGCAACCGGATCGGCGGTGACGCCGTCGTCGCGGCCGTCGACCACGTCTTCACCCGGGCCGTGCGAACGCTGGCGGCGGACCACGGCCTCCCCGTGCGCCGCCTGTCCGCCGCCCGCCGCGACCGCGAGCGGCAGGGCTGGCCCGTCTGGCACGGCTTCAGCGAGCTGGTGGTCCCCCGGCCCCGCGACTGGCGCCCCGGCCTGGAGGTCTGCGGCTACTGGTGGCCCCACGACACCGGCGGCGGCCTCCCTGCGGAGCTGGAGGACTTCCTCCGCGCCGGCCCGGCCCCCGTCTACGTGGGCCTCGGAAGCGCCACCGCGCCCGACCCGCGGCGCGTCAGCGCCGACATCGTCGCGGCCCTGCGGGCGGCCGGCCTGCGCGGGGTGATCCAGCAGGGCTGGGCGGGGCTCTCGGCCGCCCAGGACGACGTGATCACCATCGGCGAGGTCCCGCACTCCCTGCTCTTCCCCCGCATGGCGGCCGTCGTCCACCACGCGGGAGCCGGCACGACCGGCGCGGTCCTGCGCGCGGGCGTTCCCTGCGTACCCGTACCGGTCCAGTTCGACGCCCACTTCTGGGCCTCGCGCCTCGTGGAGCTCGGCACCGCCCCCGCGGTGGTGCCCCTGCGCCGCCTCGACGCCGCCGCCCTCGGTGCCGCGCTCCGGCGGGCCGTCACCGATCCCGCCTACCGCGACCGCGCCCGTCGCATCGCCGAGCGGCTGGCCGCGGAGGACGGCGTCGCTCCCGTCGCCGCCGCGCTCGAAGGACTGGCGTGCCGCTGAGGCGGGCCCCAGGACACGGGCCGGCCGGTGCGGGGTGACGGTCTGCGCCATTCCGGGGCGCTCCGCCGGACAGACCCGCAGGGCCGGGGCATACCTCCCGTCGGGGCGGACCAGTAGACGGGGGGACGACCGGTGTCCGCAGACCGGCACAGGCCCAGGGAGAACTCGATGACCATGCCGACGATGGCGCGGCTCGCCGTGACCGTGACCGCCGCGACCGTGTTCGCGACGACCTCGACCGCCGGCGCCGGAGCCGCCGCCGTCGACCGCGCTCCGGAGCCCGGGGCGCCCCGGGAGTTCGTCGCGCTGGACTCCGTCGACCCCACGATCATCCAGGAGATGCGCTACCTGTCCGCGCACAACTTCGTCGGCGAGCGGATCGACGGCTACCGGCAGCCCGTGTGCATCCTGACGCGGCCGGCGGCCGAGGCCCTGCACCGGGCGCAGACACGTCTCCTGCGCCAGGGGTACACGCTCAAGGTGTACGACTGCTACCGGCCACAGCGGGCCGTCGACCACTTCGTGCGGTGGGCCGAAGACCTGTCAGACGAACGGAGGAAGGCGGAGTTCTATCCGCGGGTCGACAAATCACGCCTGTTCGAGGACGGCTACATCGCCGAGAAGTCCGGGCACAGCCGCGGCAGCACCATGGACCTCACGATCGTCCCGCTCCCGGCGGTCCCGGCGCCCCCGCCGGCGCCCGGGCAGGAGTCCGTCCCCTGCTACGCGCCGCGGGCGGAGCGCTACCCGGACAACTCCGTGGACATGGGAACGGGCTTCGACTGTTTCGACACCCTGTCGCACACCGACGACCCGCGCATCGAGGGGGCCCCGCGCGCGCACCGCCAACTGCTGAAGTCGGCGCTGGCCGCTGAGGGGTTCGTCAACCTGCCCGAGGAATGGTGGCACTTCACGCACAAGCCCGAGCTCTTCCCGGACACCTACTTCGACTTCCCCGTCTCCCGCCGCTCCGTCGCCGGGCACCGCCCCTGACCGGGCCGCGCACCGGCGTACGGGTCACCCGCGGCGGCCCGCGCGGCGCAGCGCGCGGTGGACGCGGCCGCCGCGTTCGTGGCGTTGCCGGGAGTGGCGGTCCAGTTCCTCCATGAGCCGCTGGGACCGTTTGTCCACGTCGAGTTCGTCCAGCACCCGGTCCACGTCGGCCAGCAGGGCGCCGTGCAGCTGCCATTGCGCGGGCGCGGCGTGCAGCTGTTCCAGCAGCAGGCGGGCCAGCAGGTCCCGGGACGCGCGGGCCATGCCGAGCTCCTGGGTGAGCCGCTCCTCCTGCTCCTCGGCGTTCGTGGTGACCTGGGCGGTGATCAGGCGGGAGAAGCTGTGGACGGCGAGCGCCATGTGTCCGAAGAGGTCCTGCAGGGCCCGGGTCACGGCGGGCGAGAACAGCGGCTCGTCCGCGCGGGCCTTGGCCAGGTCGGTGAGCGCCCGGGCCGAAACGCGCAGGACGACCGCGCAGATCTCCAGCGTGTCCAGGCCCGTGCGCAGGACCAGCCGGAACATCAGCCCCTCGCGTACCCGGGGGTTCATGCGCAGGCTGTCCTCCGCCTGGCGGAGCGCGGCGTCGACCCCGGCGATGTCGTTGTCGAGCCGGCGCGCCTCGTGCAGCCGGGTGGCGGCCTCGGCGACGGTGGTGCGGCCGGTGAGCTCGTCGGCCATGCCGGTCATCAGCGCCGCCATGCGGGCGGCGAGGTCGTCGATGGCCCGGCTGGCGGGCTCCACCCAGACGGGCGGGGCGAACAGGAGGTTGAAGGCCAGCCCGACCACCGCGCCGATCAGGGTCTCCAGCACCCGGTCCCAGGCGGTGTCGGCCACCCGGGTGACGCCGAGGACCAGCATGGCGCTGATCGCCACCTCCGGGATGAACTCGTCCACCCGGACCAGGTGTCCCACCACCAGCGAGGCCAGGATGACCAGCCCGAGGCTCCACCAGGTCAGGCCCACGAGCGCGCTGAAGCCGATCGCGACGAGCACCCCGGCCACGACCGAGTTCACGCGGCGCACCCCGGTGGTCAGCGTGGAGTACAGGGTGACCTGGACCACCAGCAGGGCGGTGAGCGGGGCCGTCAGCGGCGCGGGCTCGTTGCTGAGCCGGAGCGCGACGACGTACGACAGCACCGCGGCGCCGGTGGACCGTACGCTCTGCACCACCACGGGGTCCCGGCGGAGGGACAGCAGCCGGCGCGGGAAGCGGGTGGGGGGAACGGGAGGACGTGCGAGGTCGGACATACCTTCGCCTCTTCCCCCCGGGCCTCATGGGTCACACCCCGCGGCCCGGGTGGCGTCAGACCGGCTGGGGCCAGAAGGGCAGGTAGTCCTCCTCGCCTGAGGGGCTGACCGTGTAGCTGCTCTCCGGCAGCTCGTTCCACACGCCGGACAGGTCGCCCAGCGGTTCGGAGACGACCAGCCGGGTGCTGTCGGAGGCGCCGCGCAGGAAGGCGAGGTCCGGGTGCAGCTCGCGGACCTGCTCGGGGCGGCTGCTGTAGAAGAGCGAGCGCGAGCGGCCCTGGGTGGAGTAGCGGAAGGCCCAGAGCCGCTCGCCGTCGGAGACCGCGACGGTCATCTGGAGCGGGTACTCCACGCCGTGCTCCTTGCCCAGCCTCTCCACGAAGCCCGCCATCCGGGCCACCGCCCCCGGCACGTCCTGGTCGAGGCCGAAGGTCACGGCCAGGTAGAACATGACCTCGGAGTCCGTGGAGCCCTCGATGGCGGAGAAGAGCGCCGGGTCCACGGCCATGCACAGGTCGCGGCGGAGCCGGTGGAAGTCGGTGATCGAGCCGTTGTGCATCCACAGCCAGCGGCCGTGCCGGAAGGGGTGGCAGTTGGTCTGCTGCACCGCCGTGCCCGTCGAGGCGCGGACGTGGGCGAAGAAGAGGTGGGACCGTACGTGCGCGGCGATCTCCCGCAGGTTGCGGTTGTTCCAGGCCGGGCCGACGTCGCGGACCACGGCCGGCTCCCCGTGGCCCTCCAGTCCGTACCAGCCGACGCCGAATCCGTCCCCGTTGGTGGTCTCCACACCGAGCTTTGACCTCAGGCTCTGGTCGATGAGCGAGTGGGCGGGCTTGTACAGCACGTCGTCCAGCAGGACGGGGGTTCCTGCGTAGGCGAGCCAGCGGCACATGGCACGTCCCCTTTCCCGCGCGCCCGCGGCCGCGCCGGGCGGCCGGCGGCCGGGGTCCGGCGCGCTCGTCGCGTCGGTGCACACGTTCTTCGAGCGTAGTCCAGGCGCCCCCGGCCGCCACGGGCGGCGCGTTGGGCCGGTACCTCCGGCCGGACA
>NZ_JBEZWL010000139.1:0-19413 GCF_040648015.1 Streptomyces sp. NPDC029216
CGGCCCCGGGCGTGCCCGGCCGCGACGCCGCGGCGGCGCCCCGGCGGCCGGTCCGTCCACGGGTCGGGGTGGTGGCGGACGTAACCCAGACCCTCGGCGAGGGCGGCGGCCTCCCGCAGCAGCCGGGTCTTGCCGATGCCCGGCATCCCCTCGACCGTCAGCAGGGCGCGCCCGGCGCGGCGGCCGTACTCCAGGAACTCGCGGACGGTCCGCATCTCCCGCTCGCGGCCGCGCAGCGGCAGGTCGGTGAGGGTGCCGTTCATATCGAACCGCCGTAGCGGCGCACGCCGACGGTGTGGAAGCGTGCGGTCACGAACGCGGGGTCGCAGTACACCGCGTTCCCCGACGGGTTCATGCCCGTGCCGTGCAGATCGGAGTAGACGGCCGACTGGGAGATGTACCAGTCGCCCATCAGGTTGGCCGAGAGCATCACCCCGGCCTCGGCGCAGGCCCGTTCCATCGCCGCCTCCACCTGCGGCGAGGTGGAGTAGAGGCCGACGGAGAGCGCGCCGCACTCGCGGGTGGTGCGGGCGACGAGCTCCACCCCGGCCGCGGCGGAGTCCACCGCCACCGCGAAGACCACCGGGCCCTGCCACTCGGACAGCAGCACGGCCCGGTCGGCCTCCCGGCCCGCGTCGAGGGTCACCACGGCCGGGGTCCGTACGACCGCCTCCGGGTGGCGGGGGTCGCGCACCGAGCGGGAGGGCACGGCCACGGGCCCGGCCGCTCCGGCGGCGACCCGCTCGACCCGGTCCCGGACCGCGGGCCCGAGCAGCGCGCCCAGGATCCCGCACGCCCGCGCGTCGTCGTCCAGCAGTTCGGCGAGGGCGCCGCCCAGGTCGGCGACGACCTCGGCGAAGGAGCGGTGCCCCTCGTCGGTGCCGATCCCCTCCCGGGGGATCAGCAGGTTCTGCGGGCTGGTGCACAGCTGCCCGCTGTAGAGGGAGACGGAGAAGGCGAGGTTGGCGAGCATGTCGCGGTAGTCGGCGGTCGACTCGACGAGCACGCTGTTGACCGCGGACACGGAGGTGAACACGCGTGCCTGCCGCGCGTTGTCCTCCAGCCAGGTCCCGAAGGCGGTGGTGCCCGCGTAGTCGACGAGGCGCACCTCCGGCCGGACGGCCAGCCGCCGGGCCAGCCCCTCACCGGGGTGTTCGGCGGCCAGGCACACCAGGTCGGCCGGGAAGCCGGCTTCGGTGAGCACCTCGCGGGCGATGCGGACGGTGAGTGCCAGCGGCAGGACGGCCGCCGGATGCGGTTTGACCAGGACGGGGTTGCCGGTGGCCAGGGAGGCGAAGAGGGCCGGGTAGCCGTTCCAGGCGGGGAAGACGCTGTTGGCGATGACCAGCGAGATGCCGCGGGGCACCGCCGTGAAGGTCTTGGCGATGCTCAGGGTCCGGCCGTCGCCCGTCGGCTTGCGCCAGAGCGCGGAGGCGGGCATCCGGGTCTGCTCCTCCAGGGCGCGGGCCACCGCCTCCAGACCGCGGTCCTGGGCGTGCACCGCCCCGGCGTGGAACGCCATCAGGAAGTTGTGGCCGCTGGTGTGCACGGCCGCGTGGGCGAACTCGGAGCTGCGGGCGTTGATGCGGTGCAGGATCTCGGCGCACACCTCCGCCCGTGTCCGGGGGCCGGCGTCGCGCCAGGCCGGCAGGGCGGCCCGCATGGCGGGCAGCAGGACGTCGGGGTCGCAGTGGGGGTAGGAGACCTCCAGCAGGCCCCCGTACGGGGAGCGTTCGCCGCCCGTCTCCGGGGCGGGGCCCACGGTACCGTCGCGGCCGGGCTGGCCGAGGGCGAACTCCCGGCCGAGGAGCGCGCGGAACGCGGCCTCGCCGGCCTCCCGTGCGCCCGGGCCGTAGGAGCGCGGGTCCTCCGGGTCCTCGGAGTACGGGGACCAGTGCGCGCGGGTGCGGAGGGTCTGGCGGGCCCGCTCCAGGGTGTCGGCGTGGCGGGGGGAGGGACGGGCCGGTTCGGCGTGGTCGGCGTGGGTTCCGGGAACGGGCGGCGGCAGGGTGTGCGCCATGGTCCACATCCTTGTCGAACGGGTGGGGGGGTCGGTCCGAGGACGAACCGTGGAACGTGGAAACTCCTGACGATCACGGTAAATCGGCACTTTCGGACCCACGTCGGAGTCTGGTCACGGTGGGAATTGACGGGCCGTTCACACGGCCCTGGGGCGGAATTGACGCGTCCGGTGTGGGGTCGGGGCTCTGGCGGAACCCGAACCACCGGTCGGACGAGGCCCTTTGGGCCGCCCGCCGAGGAGGGGAGAACAAAACGTGATGATGGCCATATTGCGCCACAACTCACTGCTATCGGCCGTGCGGTGGCTCGATAGCGTCGCTCGGCCCTCCCCGGCGGGCGTACCGACTGGCGGGTTCTACTCGGTGATCGGCCGCAGGTACCGGTCGAGCGCCGCGTCGGGCAGCACCCGGGCGAGCACGCTCACCCTGCGGGCGTCCGGCCCGACCCGGTAGCGGGTCCGGGGCCGCCGGGCCGTGAGGGCCACCCGTACCGTCCGCGCGAAGTCCTCCGGCCGGGTGGTGCTCTCCCGCGCCTGCTTCTCGTTCTGGTGCAGGAAACGGCCGAAGGGGACCCGGTACAACTCGGCCACCGCTTCCGGAACACCGTCCATCGAGGCCCGCGCCACCTCGGAGACCTTGCCCCAGATCGGCGTCATGATGGCCCCCGGCTGCACCAGGGCGACGTCCACCCCCTGCGGGGCCAGCTCGCGGCGCAGGACGTCGGTCAGCGCCTCCTTGGCGAACTGGGCCGCCGCGTACGCCCCGAGGAAGGGGATCGCCACACTGCCCAGGCCCGAGGTCACGTTGACCACCCGGCCGCGGGTGCGCCGCAGCAGCGGCAGGAACGCCTGGGTGACGGCCAGCTGCCCCACCACGTTGGTGTCCAGCTGCGCGCGCAGCCGGTCCGGCGACACGCACTCAAGCGGCGCCGACACGCAGATCCCGGCGTTGTTCACGAGCCCCCACAGACCCGCCTCGCCGACCTCGGCCGTGACCCGTTCGGCCGCCGCGGCCACCGACTTCTCGTCGGTCACGTCCACCGCCACGGGCACGATCCGGCCGGAGCCGCCGGCGGCCTCGGCGAGGGCGGTCCCGTCGGCCTCCCTGCGGACCCCGGCGAAGACCCGGAACCCCGCGTCGGCGAGCTGGAGCGCGCAGACCCGGCCGAGGCCGGAGGAGGCCCCGGTGACCAGGACGGACCGGCCGCGCGGGGACATGGCGGGGCGCTGCGGGACGGACGGCACGAACTTCCTCCTCGGGGAGCCGGCGGAGCCGGGGGAGCCCGGAGATCCGGGGGCGGTCATCCGGCCACCGCCGGGAAGGTGAGGGCGTCCTCCAGCGTGCGGGTGAGCCGGCGTTCCGGCATGAACCGGAAGTAGGCGTCCCGCACCGGCCGCCGGATGGGGTCCTCGGACTGCTCGAAGGTGCTGATGCCGCGCGAGGCGGCGACCATGCCCCGGGTCCGCTCGCGCCGCTCGTCCTCGTACCGGCGCAGGGCGCGCGGCAGGTCGCTCGCACCGCGCAGCGCCCGGCCGAGGACCACGGCGTCCTCGATGGCCATGCCCGAGCCCTGGCCGAGGCTGGTCAGCATCGGGTGCGCGGCGTCGCCCAGCAGGGTCACCGGGCCCCGGCCCCACCGCTCCAGGAAGGCGCGGTCCCGCGAGGGCACCGCGATGATCGACTCCTCGGGAGTGGCGATGACGGCCTGGCGCACCTCGTCGGCCCAGCCCTCGTAGCAGTGCAGGATCTCCGCCTTGCCGCCCTTCCAGTCCCGCGAGAGCTCGGCGGGCATGTTCTTCGTCCCCCACCAGTACAGCCGCCCGCCGCCCATGTCCACGAGGCCGAAGCGCTTGCCGCTGCCCCAGAAGTGGGTGACCGAGCCCGGTGTGAACCGGGGGTGCGAGAACGGTACGACCGCCAGCCAGCAGACGTAGCCGCTGTCCTGCGAGTCCTCCGGCCCCACCAGCTGCCTGCGCACGACGGAGTGGAAGCCGTCGGCGCCGATCAGCACGTCCCCCTCGGCGGTGCTGCCGTCGTCGAAGGAGAGCCGTACCCCGCCGCCCGGCACACCGTCGGTCTCGAAGCCGGTCGCGGCCGCGCCCAGCCGGATCGGGATGCCCTCGGCGGCCTCCAGCAGCGACTGCTGGAGGTCGGCCCGGGTGATGAGGACGCTCGGCACGCCCAGCCGGCCGATGATCTCCGGGAACGGGAACTCCCGGATCAGCCGGCCCGTGGCCGTCTTCACGTGGTAGGAGCGCAGGGCCTCCCCGCGCTTCTCCAGGTCGATGCCGACGCCCAGCGAGTTCAGCGCCCCGACGGCGTTGCTCATGACGGACAGGCCCGAGCCCGCGGCCCGCAGCTCGCCCGCCCGCTCGTGGACCTCCACGTCCAGGCCCGCCTCGCGCAGGGCGATCGCGGCGGTGAGGCCGCCGATGCCCGCCCCGAGGACCAGGGCCTTCCTGCGGTCTGTCTGCTTCGTCATCTCACTGTCCGATCAGTTCGGTGACGACCCGGACCATGTGGGCCACGTGCGGCTCCTCCATGATCGTGAGGTGGTCGCCGGGTACGTCCACGACGTCGAGCGTGCCGCTGGTGCGCTCCCGCCAGCCGTTGCTGGGGTCGGCGTGCATGCTCTCGATCGCCGTGTGCATGGAGTTGAGTACGTCCGGCAGCGGCTCGGACGCGTGGATGAGGACCATGTCCTGGTCGACGACCTCGGGCCGGTAGGCGAACGCCGCCTTCCAGTTGGCCTCGTACACGTGGAACAGGCGCCGCACGACGGCCCCGCCGCTCCCCGCGGGCAGGACGCCCTCGTCGATGGCCAGCCGGGCGATGAAGTCGAACTTCTCGTCCAGCGTGGTCAGTTCGGCCGGGATCAGCTCCAGTGGCGAGTCCCCGCCGCGGCGCAGCCACAGCAGCTCCCAGAAGAACCAGCCCAGCAGGGCCTCGTCGCCGGTGGTCAGCCGCCGGCCCGGGTTGAGGGCGGTGGTGTCCAGCAGGACGAGCCGGGCGATCCCCTCCCCGGCGGCCCGCAGCTGCCGGGCCATTTCGAAGGCCACGAACCCGCCGAAGGACCAGCCGCCGATGACGTACGGACCGCTCGGCTGCACCCGGCGCATGGCCTCGACGTAGCTCGCCGCGATCTCCTCCACGCTGCGCAGCGGCTCGGTGCCCGGATCGCCGCCCGCGGCCTGGAGGGCGTAGAACGGCCGGTCCTCCTCCAGATACTTGGCGAAGCGGAGGTAGCAGAGCACGTTGCCGCCCATGGGGTGGACGAAGAACACCGGGCGCTTGGACCCGGCCGGGCGGATCGGCACCAGCGGATCGAAGGCCGTCGTCGCCCCGCCCGCACGCAGCCGCCCCGCCAGCTCGGCCACGGTGGGCGCCGAGACGAACTCGGACAGCGGGACGCTGATCCCGTAGCGCTGCTCGATCTGGACCACCAGGCGCATCGCGGTGAGCGAGGTCGCCCCGAGGTCGAAGATGTTGTCGTGCACCCCCAGCCCGGTCAGCTGGAGCAGGTCGCCCACGAGCTCCACCAGGGTCTGCTCGTACGCGTCGCGCGGCGCGGCCGCGGTGTCCCCGCCGCCCGCGGCGGACAGCGGGGCCGCCCGCAGGGCGGCGTCGTCCCGCTTGCCGCTCGGGGTCAGCGGCAGGGCCGCCACCCACTCGAAGTGCGAGGGCATCATGTACTCGGGCAGCACCGTCCGCAGCTGCTTGCGCAGCAGCGCCAGGTCCGCCCCGTCCGGGTCGCCGGTCAGGAAGGCCGCGAGGAAGGAGTCGTTGCCCTCCCGGCGGCGGGCCACGACGGCGGCCTCCGCGATCCCCGGGTGGCCCGCGGCGAAGCGGGTGATGGCCAGCTCCACCTCGGCCGGCTCCACCCGGTAGCCGCGCACCTTGACCTGCGCGTCCGCCCGGCCCAGGCACACCACGTTCCCGTCCGGCAGGACGAAGCCGAGGTCGCCGGTGCGGTACAGGAGCTCCCCCGCCGCCGCGGCCGCGGGGGAGGGGTGCGGGACGAACCGCTCGTCGGTCAGGTCCTGGCGGCCGACGTAGCCCTCCGCCAGGCAGGCGCCCGCCAGGTACAGCTCGCCGCGCACCCCGGCCGGCACCGGACGCATCCGGGAGTCCAGGACGTGCACCCGCGAACCCGTGATGGCCCGCCCGATCGGCGGCAGCGCCGGGAACGCGGCCGGGTCGCCCGTCATCGTGTACGTGGTCACCACGTGCGACTCGGTCGGCCCGTACTGGTTCTCCAGCAGCACCCCCGGCAGGGCCGCGCACAGCCGCCGGATCTCGTCGGTGACGCGCAGCTGTTCGCCGGAGGAGAGCAGGGCCCGCAGGGAGCGCGGGACCAGGCCGAGCGCGTCGGAGGCCTCGGCGAGCTGCTGGAGCGCGACGTACGGCAGGTACAGGCGCTCGACCCCGGCCCGGTCGAGCAGCCGCAGCAGGGCGGGCATGTCGCGGCGCTCCTCCTCGGAGAGCAGCAGCAGGGTTCCGCCGCCCGCGAGCGTGGAGAAGATCTCCTGGAACGACACGTCGAAGCTCAGCGGCGCGTACTGCGCGGTGACCCCGCCGGCCACCCCGCTGGGGACGGAGTTCTGCCAGGCGACCAGCTGGGCCAGCGAACGGTGCGGCATCGCCACGCCCTTGGGCGCTCCGGTGGAACCGGACGTGAACAGGACGTAGGCGATGGAGTCGGGTGTGATGTCCTCGGTCACCTCCGCCGGGATGCGCGGCAGGTGGGGCCGCCCTTCCTCGTCGCCGAACAGGTCCTCGGCGGGCAGGACCAGCCCCGGGACGTCCACGACCGAGCGGTGCGCGGCGCCGGTGACGACCCGGAACGGACGGGCCTGCTTGATCATCGAGGTCAGCCGGTCCACCGGATAGCTCACGTCCAGCGGCACGGTCGCGGCGCCGGCCTTCATCACCCCGAGGATCACGGCGACGGTCTCCGGGGAGCGGTCCATGGCGATGCCGATCCGGTCACCGGTCCGGGAGCCCAGCGCGAGCAGTTCGCGGGCCACCCGGTCGGCGGCCCGGTCCAGTTCGGCATAGCTCCAGCGGCGGTCGCCGAAGACCAGCGCCGTGGCCCCGGGGGTCCGTGCGGCCTGCGCGGCCACGGCCCGTACGACGTCCGGCGGCGCGGCGGCGGTCCCCGTCCGCCCTTCCGCGGCGGGTTCCGCCGCGGGGGCCAGGAAGCCGAAGTCCGGTGTCTCGTCGGGGTGGTGGACGAGGCGGTCCAGGATCGCGGTGAACCGCTCGGCGTACAGGTCGGCCTGGGCCGGGGTGAACGTCAGCCCGTGGTGGTCCAGCCGCAGCCGCACGGAGCCGTCCACCGGGTCCGTCATGGCGTTGACGAGCAGCTGGAAGTTGGTCTCCTCCCAGGTGCGGAAGTCCAGCAGCCGGACCCCGGGCAGCTCGAACACCGTGGCCAGCTGGCGGAAGTGGATGTAGTTGAAGGCGGTCTCCAGGACGGTGGCGCCCCGGTCCTCCTGGATCGCGCTCAGCGGGTACCGGCGGTGGGCGTGGCTCTGCTGCTCCTGCCGGAACGCGGCGCGGACCACGTCCGCCCAGCTGTCGGCGGCGATGCCCAGCCGTACGGGCATCGTGTTGAGGAAGAGGCCGGCGATCCGGTCGCCGCCCTCCAGCTCGGGCCGCCCGTGGGTGACCAGGCCGGTGGTGATGTCGTCGGAGCCGGAGAACAGCCCCAGGGTCAGGCAGTGCGCCGCGAACAGCACCGACTTCACGGGCAGGGCACGCTCCCGGGCGAACAGGTTCACCTGCGAGGTGAGGCCGGCCGGCAGGTCCACGATCCGGGTGATCTGCGTGTCCGGGCCGGGCGCCTCGTGGCCGCGGAACGGCTCCAGCCGCAGCAGCGGCGCGTCGCGCAGCCGCTCCCGCCAGAAGGCCCGGGTCCGTTCCGACTCCAGGGCCTCGCGCTCGGCCCGCACATGGTGCGCGGCGGACGGCAGGACCGTTTCCGCTACGGGCTCGACGGGGTGGCCCAGGCCGTGCAGGTAGTCCTGGAGCAGCTCGGCGACCAGGGTGGCGACGCTGCCGCCGTCGAGGATCGCGTGGTGGAAGCTCAGCACCAGTTCGAGGGTGTCCGGGCGGACGTGGGCGCGCAGGTGGTACAGCGGCGCCCGCTCGAACACGTAGCGGTGGTGGCGCCGTTCCTCGACGTGCGCACCGATCTCGGCCAGTGCCTCGGCCTCTTCCCGGCCGCGCAGGTCGACGACGTCGAACCCGCCGGTCACGCGGTGGTCCACGATCTGCAGCGGTTCGGAGAACGAGCCCAGGTCGAAGGAGGAGCGCAGCACGGGGTGGCGCTCGACCAGCCGCTCGAACGCCCGCCGGAAGCCCTCCTCGTCCCACGCGGCCGTCACGCTGTACTGGAAGACGTCGCGGTAGACGGCCGAGTCCTGTTCGGCCCGGCTGTGGTAGAGCAGCCCGAGCTGGAGACGGGTCAGCGGGTACGCGTCGGCCCGGCCCTCCAGGCGGGCCCGGTCCACGCCGGAGACCAGCGCGAACGGGGGGAGCACGGCCTCGGGCGCGGGGGCGGCGTCCCCGGTGGCGAGGGCCGCCAGCTGGGCGACGGTCGGCTGCTGCACCAGGTCCGTGAGGGAGAAGACGATGCCGGCCCGCTCCGCCCGGGAGCGGATGCGCAGCATGGTGATGGAGTCCCCGCCGAGTGCGAAGTAGTCGTCGTGGACGCCGACCCGGTCGGCCCCGAGCACCTCGGCCCAGATCGCGGCGAGGGTCTCCTCGGTGGCGTCGCGCGGGGCCGTGTACCCCCGGCCGGAGGTCACCGAGGGGGCGGGCAGGGCGCGGCGGTCGGCCTTGCCGTTCGGGGTGAGGGGGACGGCGTCGATCCGGATGAAGTGCGCCGGGACCATGAACTCGGGCAGTACGGCGGCCAGTTCGGAGCGCAGCTGGGATGCGCCGAGCTCGGTGTCGGCGACGTAGTAGCCGACCAGGACGAGGCCGCGGTCGCCCGACTGGTGGTCGACCACCACGGCGTCGCGCACGCCGGGCACGGAGGCGAGCCGGTTCTGGACCTCGCCCAGTTCCACCCGGTTGCCGCGGATCTTGACCTGGCCGTCGATGCGGCCGAGGTACTCCAGCGTGCCGTCGGCCAGCCATCGGGCGAGGTCGCCGGTGCGGTAGAGCCGTCCGCCGGGGACGAAGGGGTCCTCGGTGAACTTCTCCGCCGTCAGCTCGGGCCGCTCCAGATAGCCGCGGGCCACGCCGACGCCGCCGATGCACAGCTCCCCGGGGACCCCGGCGGGCTGGAGGCCGCCGTGCGCGTCGAGCACGTACAGCCGGGTGTTGTCGATGGGCCGGCCGATGGGGACGCGGCGGACCGGGCCCTCGCCGGCGGGGCAGTCGTAGAAGGAGACGTCGACGGTGGCCTCGGTCGGGCCGTACAGGTTGACCAGGCGGGGCGCGTCCGCGCCGCGGCCGGCGAAGACCCGGTTGAACTGCTCGACGCGCGCCGCGGGCAGGGCCTCGCCGCTGCAGAACACCTGGCGCAGGGAGCCGGCTTCGGCGCGCAGCTCCGGTTCGTCCTCCAGCAGGTCCAGGAACGGGCCGAGCATCGAGGGGACGAAGTGCAGGGTGGTGACGCGCTGTTGGGCGATGGTGCGCAGGATGCCCCGCGGGTCGCGCTGGCCGCCCACGGGCAGCAGGGCCAGGCCGGCGCCCTCGATCGCCCACCAGAACAGCTCCCAGACGGAGACGTCGAAGGAGATGGGGGTCTTCTGGAGCAGCACGTCGTGCTCGCCGACCGGGTAGGCGTTCTGCATCCAGGCCAGCCGGTTGACCACCGAGTGGTGCTCGACCATCACGCCCTTGGGGCGCCCGGTGGAGCCCGAGGTGTAGATCACGTAGGCGAGGTCGCGCGGGCCGGCCTGCTCCGCCACCGGCCCGTCCGGCCCGGTCAGCAGCTCCGCGGTGGCGAGGACCGGCACCGACAGGTCCCCGGCCCGGCCGGCGTCGTCGGCGAGGACGGCCTTGGCGCGGCTGTCCTGGAGCAGGAAGGCGATCCGCTCGGCCGGGTAGCCGGGGTCGACGGGGACGTAGGCGCCGCCGGACTTGAGCACGCCGAGCAGGGCGACGATCAGCAGCGGGGAGCGGTCCATGAGGACGGCCACCCGGTCCCCGGCGCCCACGCCCCGCCGGCGCAGGGCGTGCGCCACCTGGTTGGAGCGGGCGTCGAGCTCCGCGTACGTCAGCGACGGGGTGCCGTCGGCGGCGGTGACGGCGGTGCGGCCGGGCGTCCGGGCGGCCTGCTCGGTGATCAGGGAGTGGACGGTCCGGTCGTGGGCGTAGGGGGTGTCGGGCCCCTGCCACAGCCGGGTCAGCTCCTTGTGCTCGGCCTCGTCGAGGACCGGCAGGGTCACCGCGGGCCGGTCCGGTTCGGCCAGTCCGGCGGTGAGCAGCCGCAGCAGGTGTCCCGCGACGGCGGTGACGGGGTGGTCCTCGTCGAACACGTCCACGGCGTAGTCGAGGTCGACCCGCAGCTCCGCGTCGTCCTCGAAGGCGTGGACCATCACCGCCAGGGCGTCCTGGTGGTGCACGGGTGCCAGGACGACGGAGTCCAGCGCCGTGCCCGGCAGCGGGGCGGGGCGGGGGTGGCGCAGGTAGGACAGGGTGATGTCGAACAGGCGGCGGGAGCCGGCGCCGGCGGCCGGGAGGTCCCGCAGCACGTCGCCGAGGGACAGCCGCTCGTGGCCGCGCAGCGCGTCCGTGCCGCGCCGGACGGCCGCCGCCAGCCCGGGCAGGGTGGTCTCCGGGCCGACCGGCACGCGCAGCGGCAGGTTGTTGGCGAGCTGGCCGACCGCGTCGAGCTCGGCGTCCGTGTGGCGGTTGCGGAACGGGACGCCGAGGACGAGTTCCTCCGTGCGGTGCACGCGGCTGAAGTAGGCGGCGAAGGTGGCCGCCAGGTACGCGAACGGGGAGCCGCCGGCGTCCCGGATGCGCCGGACCAGACCGGCGTCGACGGTGAAGGTGTGCCGGGCCCGGCGCTGCCCGCCGACGGGTGCCACGGTGGCTCGGGTGAACAGGGCGGGCTGGACGCCCGCCAGCGTCTCGCGGAAGAAGGCCCGGTCCTCCTCGAAGGCGGCGGACCCGCGGTAGGCGGCCTCGGCCTCCACGAGGGAGGCGACCGGGCGGCCCGACGTGGAAGCGGCCACGGGAGCCGCGCGGCCGGTCAGGACGGAGTAGCGCTCCCACAGGTCGAGGCTGACCCGGTTGAGCGCCCAGGCGTCGGCGATCAGGTGGTGGGCGTTGAGGTGCACATGGACGACCGAGGCGCTCTCGCGCAGGATCGCGGCCGTGAACAGTCGCGAACGCCGCAGGGTGAAGGGCCGGGTGAGGGAGTCCTCCCGCCAGGCGGTGCAGGCCGCCGCGGGATCGGCCTCGCCGGACAGGTCGACGTACGTGACCCAGGGGTCGGCCGCCTCCTCGCCGTCGGCCGCGGCGACCCACTGGCAGGGGGTCCCCTCGTGTTCGTCGAAGCGCAGCGAGAACGCGTCGTGGGAGCGCAGGGCGCCTTCGAGGGCCTCCTGCAAGCGGTCCGCGTCGGCCTCGCCGGCCAACCGCTCGTGCAGGACCACGTTGAACTGGGGGTCACCCGGCGCGGTGGACTCGGCGACCCAGATGTCCTGCTGATAGGCGGACAGGGGGAGCTGGCGTATAGCGGGCATCGGCCTTCCTTCGCTAATTCGGACAGCCGGATGTTTTTCGCCGTCCGATGCTCAGGAGCCTACGTTTCCCGCAATCCGGTCCACCACTACTCGTATGAGTAGACGCGGACTACCCGTTCAAGTAGCCCGGCCGGGGAATATGTGATCCGCGCGATATTGGTTCAAGGATTTCCGTAGATGGTCGCTAACATCTCCCTCATGACCTCCACACCTCCTTCCCGGAAATCCGTCCTCGTGCGGGGAAGCGGCCCTGGACTGCTGCTCGCGCATGGTGCGGGCAGTGACATCGAGGACAGTTTCGGCCCCGTCATAGAAAATCTCGCGGCCCGCCGGACCGTGGTCGGGCCCGATTATCCGGGCTCCGGGGATAACCCGCTCCCGGATGTTCCCCTGACGCTCGACATGCTGGCCGACCACATTGTGGAAAGCGCTGTGCAATCCGGCGTGCATTCCTTTGCAATATCCGGATTCTCGATGGGGACGACGGTGGCCGTACGGGCCGCCGTACGCCATCCCGAACGCGTTACCGCGCTGGTTCTCTCGGCCGGGTTCGCCCGGCGCAACGCACGTCTGAAGCTGGCGGTCGACACCTGGCGGGCGCTGGGCGCGCCGGGCGGCGACGGCCGGGTCCTGGCCTCCTACCTCTCCCTGCTCGTCGGCGGCACCAGCTGGCTCGACGCCCGCTCCGAAGGGGAGGTCGGCGAGCAGCTGGAGCTGTTCGCCGCCGGTATGCCGCCGGGTACCGACGCACAGCTCGCGCTCTTCGACGAGATCGACGTCCGGGCCGATCTGGCCCGGATCGAGGTGCCCGTCCTGGTCGTCTCCCCGTCGGGCGACCTCCTCATCACTCCCGTTCACTCCCGCGAACTCGCGGAGGGGATCCCGGGGGCCCGGCTCGCGACCCTCGACTGCGGTCACGCCATAGCGGCGGAGCGCCCGGCCGAGTGGGCCGCGCTGATCGACGGGTTCCTGTCCTCCGTCGGGGGCTGACCGGCCGGCCCCGGGCGGGGCCGGCCGGTGGTGTGAGCCCGGCGTCCGGCCGCGCCGGCCCCGGTACGGGGCGGCGCGACCCGGGGGAAGACGCCGGGCCCGGTCTCAAAGTCGGGCGGAGTCGGGGGACTTGCCGAGCGCGGTCACCACGAGGGCGGCCGCGGCCAGGCCGCCGCCCAGCCACATCACGGCGGTGACGTCGATCCCGTCGGCGGTCAGCCCGCCCAACAGGGCGCCCAGGGCGATGGCCCCGTTGAAGACGCCGACGAACAGGGCGGACACGCCTTCCCGCGCCTGCGGCGCCGAGGCCATCAGCCAGGTCTGGGTGCTGACCGACACCCCGCCGTACGACAGCCCCCACACCGCGAGCAGCACCCCGGCGCTCAGCACGGAGCCGCCGAGCAGCGGCATCAGCGCGACCGTCGCCGCCAGCACGGCGCTGATCACCAGCAGGGTGCCGCGCGGCGAGCGCCCGGCGCCCGCACCGGAGGCGAAGTTGCCCGCGACGCCGGCGAGTCCGTACACCAGCAGCAGGGTGCCGATCATCCCGGCACTCGCCCCGGAGACCTCCTCCAGGACGGGCCGCACGTACGTGTAGGCGGCGAAGTGGCCGGTGACCAGCAGGGCCACCACGGCCAGTCCCGTACGCACCCGGGGGCTGCCGAACAGCCGCAGCACACCGCCCAGGTGCATGTCCTGTTCGGCGGGGAGTCTCGGCAGCAGGGCCGCCAGCGCGACCAGCACCACCAGCGCCAGCACGCCCACGGTGACGAACGCCGTCCGCCAGTCGGCCAGTTCACCGATGTACGTGCCCGCGGGCACGCCGAGCACCGAGGCCACGGCGATCCCGCTGAAGACGAGCGAGGTCGCCGGCCCGACCGACTTCGGCGGTACGAGCCGCACCGCCAGCCCCGCCGCGATCGCCCAGACCCCGCCCATGCCGACGCCGACGAGCACGCGGGCGGCCACCATCACCGCGAAGTGCGGTGACCACGCGGCGAGCAGGTTCCCCGCGGTCAGCACCGCCATCAGCGCGCACAGCACCGTCCGCCGGTCGAACCGTCCCAGCAGCGGGGTCAGCAGCGGTGCCGACACCGCGCCCACCAGCCCGGTGATGGTCAGGGTCAGGCCGGCGGTGCCCTCGGTCACCTCCAGCGCGTCGCCGATGGGCGTCAGCAGGCCCACCGGCAGCATCTCCGACGTCACCACGGTGAACGTCGCGCTCGCGACCGCCGCGACGCCCATCCAGCCGCGTGCCGCGGACCGTTCGGGCCCCCCTGTGGTCTCCGCAATTTCCTCAGTCTGTGCCATGCCCTCAGCCAACCCGCCCCGACCTGCGGGAACAACGGCCGATCCCTCATCCTTCGATGAGCTGGGCTACTCGATGAACCACGGCCGGGCCGGGACCGGCCGTGCACAAGCCGTGTACAAAGGGACATCATGGAGGGAACAGCGTGAGCGGTGTGGAGATACGGGAACTGGAGGCCTTCCTGGTCCTGGCCCAGGAGCTGCACTTCGGCCGGGCCGGGGAACGGCTGTACGTCTCGCAGAGCCGGGTGAGCCAGCTGCTCAGGTCGCTGGAACACCGCATCGGCGCCCCGCTCGTCGAACGCACCAGCCGCCGGGTGGCACTGACCCCGCTCGGCGCGAGCTTCCTCGCCGGCCTGCGCCCCGCGTACGACGCCCTGCGCGCCACCGTCGACGACGCGCGGGCCGCCGCCCGCGGGATGGGCGGGGTCCTGCGCATCGGCTTCCAGGGAACGGTCGACGACTACCTCAGCCGGGCCATCGCCCGCTTCGGCGACCTCTACCCCGAATGCGCCATCGACATCGTGGAGATCCCGCTCTCCGACCCCTTCGGGCCGCTGCGCCGCCAGGAGGTGGACTGCGCGGTGGTCCTGCTGCCGGTGGCCGAGGACGACGTGGTCCTGGGGCCGGTCTTCTCGCGGCAGCCGCAGACCCTCGCCGTGTCGGTGCGGCACCCGTTCGCCGCCCGGGAGTCGCTGTCCGCCGAGGAACTCGCCGACTGCCGGCTCATCGGCATCGGCGGGGGCGCCCCGGACTACTGGCGCAGCGCCCAGGCGCCGGGCCTGACCCCGGGCGGCCTGACCGTGCCGGCCGGGCCCGGCGTCAACACCCTCCAGGAAGGGCTGAGCCTGACCGCGGCCAACCGCGGCGCCATGCTGCTGTGCCGCTCGACGGCCGAGTACCACGGCCGCCGCGACTCCCTCACCTTCATCCCCGTGGAGGGCCTGCCCGACTCCGAACTGGGCCTGATCCGCCACCGCCTGAGGCCCTCGGCCCAGGCCTCCGCCTTCGCCGAGGCCCTCGCGGAGGCCACCGGTCCCTCACAGTCGGCCGCGTAGCGCCCGGCGCGGGCCCGCGGGACGGTCAGTGCCCGGGCTCCGGGGTGATGACGTGGCCGTCGCGCAGTTCCACCACGCGGTCGGCGAGTTCGATCAGGTTGGGGTCGTGGGTGGCGACGAGGATGGTGACCGACTCGCTGCGGACCACCGCCCGCAGCAGCTCCATGATGGAGCGGCCGGTCTCGGAGTCGAGCTGACCCGTGGGTTCGTCCGCGATGATCAGGTCGGGTTCGTTGGCCAGGGCGCGGGCCACCGCGACGCGCTGCTGCTGGCCGCCGGAGAGTTCGCCGGGGCGCTGGTCGGCGTGGTCCGCGAGGCCGACCAGGGCGAGCAGGGTCCGGGCGCGTTCCTCGCGCTCCTTGGCGGGGACGCGGCGCAGCCGCATGGGAACGCCGACGTTCTCGGCCGCGGTGAGGACGGGGATCAGGCCGAAGGACTGGAAGACGAAGCCGATCCGGTCCCGGCGCAGGGCGAGCAGGCCCGCCTCGTCGAGGGTGGCCAGGTCGGTGCCGTCGAGGGTGATCCGGCCGCCGGTGGGGGTGTCGAGGCCGCCGACCAGGTTCAGCAGGGTGGTCTTGCCGGAGCCCGACCGGCCCCTGAGGGCGGTGAGTTCGCCGCGGCGGACCTCGAAGGACACGCCGCGCAGGGCGTGTACGGCCCGGGGGCCGCTGCCGAAGCTGTGGCGCACGTCGTCCACCACCACGATCGGCGTGCCGTCGTGCTGCGCCACCGCGACCGTCGTCGAATGCTGGCGTTCCGTCACTGTGCTCCCCCCGCTGCGGACTTCCGACCGCATTTGCGCATCTGTTCCACCAATCGCGCAAGTCCCTTCCGTGTATCGACCGAATCTGACAACATCGTCCGCTATCCGGTACCGAGGGTCCGGACGGGGGAGGAACCGCACACGTGCTCGGCTTCGTCGTGCGCCGACTGCGCGGGCGCTGGCCGCTCGCCGTCGCCGTACTGCTCACCGTACTGATCACCGCCACCGCGCTGACCGCGCTGACGGCCTTCACCCGGGGCGTGGGGGAGGAGGGACTGCGGCGGGCGCTGACCGGACCGGAGCGGTCCCGGACCGCCGTCGTCGTCACCAGCGGCCTGCCCGCGTCGGCGCGCACCCAGGACGACGCGTCCGTACGGGCCTTCGCGGGCGAGGTGTTCGGACGGCTCCCGGTGGCCTCCGAGAGCGTGGCCCGCAGCCGCTCCTACGGACTCCCCGGCCCCGCCGCCGCGGGCCGCGACGCGGACCTGACCCTGCTCGCCGCGCTCGGCCGGGAGCACGTACGGCTCCTCGCCGGCGACTGGCCTCGGCCCGTCGCCGCCGCCACGGCGGGCGCCCCGGCGGAACCGCTGCAGGTGGCCGTACCGCGCACGGCGCTCGCCCGGCTCGGCCTGGCCGGGTCCGCGCTGCCCGCCCCCGTCCGGCTGGACGACCGGTTCGGCGGGCCCCCGCTGACCGTCCTGGTCACCGGCGTGTACCGGGCCGCCGACCCCGACTCCGGGTACTGGCGGCTCGACCCGCTCGGCGGCCGGGAGATCCAGGTCGGCAGCTTCACCACCTACGGCCCGCTCATGGTGGACGACACCGCCTTCACGGCGGGCGGCATCCTGCAGAACTACCGCGGCACGCTCCTGACCCCGGACCTGCGCACGATCGGCACCGCCGAGGCCCGTGCCGTCCGGGCCGCGGCCGACCCCGCCGCGATCGCGCTCAAGCGCACCACCTCGCTCCAGGCCGCCACCGAACTGCCCGAACTCCTCGCCCAGCTGGACTCCGGACTGCTGGTCGCCCGCTCCACCCTGCTGGTGGGCGCCCTCCAGCTCGCCGTCCTCTCGGCCGCCGCCCTGCTCCTCGTCTCCCACCTCATGACGGCCCGCCAGGAACCGGAGCGGGTCCTGCTCACCGCGCGCGGCGCCTCCCGCCGCCGCCTCGGCGCGCTGAGCGCGGCCGAGTCCCTGCTGCTCGCCCTCCCCGCCGCCGTCCTGGCACCGCTGCTCGCACCGCCCCTGCTGCGCCTGTTCGGCCGGTTCGGCCCGCTCGGACGGGTCCACCTGGAGATCCCGGACACCTGGCTGGTCTGGCCGGTCGCGGCCGGCTGCGCGCTGGCCTGCGTCCTGCTCACCACCCTGCCCTCCGCCCTGCGCGGCGCCTCGGCCGCCGTACTGCGCCGCGCCGGCAGCAGGCAGGCCCTGGTGACGGGCGCCGCCCGCTCCGGACTGGACCTGGCCGTGGTGGTCCTCGCCGTCCTCTGCTACCAGCAGTTGTCGCACTACGGGGACGCCGACGGGGCCACCCCGGCCGACGGAGGCCTCGGGGTGGACCCCGTCCTGGTCGCGGCCCCCGTCCTCGCCCTGTGCGCGGGCACCCTGCTGGTCCTGCGGCTGCTGCCGTTCGCCGCCCGGGCCGGGGGGCGGCTGGCGGCCCGCGGCCGGAGCCTGGGCCCGGCCCTGTTCGGCTGGCAGCTCGCCCGGCGGCCCGGCCGGGCCACCGGGCCCGTGCTGCTGCTCGTCCTCGCCGTCTCCAGCGGTGTCCTGGCCCTCGGCCAGCACACCGCCTGGTCCGCGTCCCAGCGGGACCAGGCCGACTTCGCCACCGCCGGCGGGCTGCGGATCTCCGGCAGCAGCATGTCCCCCATGGGGCAGGGCGGACGCTACGGGGCCCTGCCGGGCGGGGACCGGCTGGTCCCGGTGGTCCGCCGGGGCCAGCCGCTGCCGGGCGGGGGCACCGCCGACCTCCTCGCCCTGGACGCCGTCAAGGCGGGCGAACGCGTCCCGCTGCGCGCGGACCTGCGCGGCGGCCGCAGCATGCGGGAGCTGTTCGCCCCGCTCGCCGCACCCGCCCCGAACGCCGCCGGTGCCCCGGCCGAGGCCCCCGGTATCGCCCTGCCCGGCTCCCCCCGCCGCATCGACCTCGACGTCACCGTACGGTCCGCCGGTACCAGCTGGGCCGCCGTCAGCCTGCTGCTGCGCGACCGGTTCGGGACGACCCACACGACACCGCAGGCCACCCTCCCCGCCGGCGGCGACGGCACCCTCCGCTTCCCCCTGGACGCACTGACCGACGCCCCGATCGGCTCGGCCGCCACCCCGCTGACGCTGGCCGGCGTCCACCTCTCGTACGCCGGCGACGGCGGCCCCGCGGGCGACGGCGCCGAACTGACCCTGCGCCGGATCGCCGTCTCCGACACCCGCGACGGCGGGGCCGCAACGGTCGCCGCACCGGCCGGACCCGGCGCGGGCACCGGAGGCTGGCAGCTGGCACCCCCGCCGGAACCCCGCGCCTCGGGCATCCCCGCCCTGGCGCCGGTCACGGCCGGCTCCACCGACCTGCTGCGGCTGCGCTACTGGGGCGGGTTCGGCACCGAGAGGGGCGTCCACGCCCTGCTGTTCCCCACTCCCGCCACCCCGCCCGCCACCACCGTCCCGGCCGTCGCCACCACCCGCTACCTGCGGTCCATCGGCGCCTCCACCGGCGATACGGTGCACGTCACCATCGACGGGGTGAGGGTCCCGCTGCGGATCACCGCCGCCGTGGAAGCCCTCCCCGTGGCCGGACGGACGGCGCTCGCCGTCGACCTGCGCACCCTCGGCCGGTTCCTGCTGGAGTCCGCCGGACAGCAGCCGGGCACGCCCACCGAGTGGTGGCTGCCCGCCGCCTCGTCCGCCGATCCGGCCCCGGCCCGTGCGGCGGCCGCGCTCCGCGAAGGGGTCAGGACCGAACGCGTCCAGCTCAGCGGGGAGATCACCGCCGGCCTGCTGGACGACCCGCTGAGCGCCGGCCCGCAGAGCGCCCTGGCCGCCCTCGCCGCCGCCTGCGCGGTCCTCGCCGCCATCGGCTTCGCGACCGCCACCGCCGCCGAACGACGCGTACGGGGACGGGAGTTCTCGGTCCTGCTCGCCCTCGGCACCCCACGCCGGTCGCTGGCCCGGGCGGCCGCCGCCGAGGGAGGGGCACTGATCGTCCTCGGGACCGCGGTCGGGGCCGGGCTGGGCGTCGCCCTCGTCCACCTCATGGCCCCCCTGGTCGTGCTGACACCGGCCGCGCACCGGCCGTTCCCGCCCGTACGGGTGGACATGCCGTTCTGGCAGACCCTGCTGACGGCCGCCGCCATCGCGGCCGTTCCCCTGCTGTCGGCCGCGTTCAGCGGCCCCCGGGGCCGCGACATCGCCGCCCGGCTGCGCCCCGTGGAGGAGATGTGACCACCCCGCCGCCGTCCGCGACCCCGGAGTCCTCCGCCACCACTCCGCCGCCCTCCGCCCCCGACCCGTCCCACCCCGCCCCGCGGCCCGCCGCCGGGCGGCCTGCCCCGCGGCCCGCGCCGTGGG
>NZ_JBEZWL010000140.1:0-19274 GCF_040648015.1 Streptomyces sp. NPDC029216
GCCGCCTGTTGTGGGCATCACCAGCCCTGCCCGGCGCCACCCACGACCTGACAGCCGCCCGGTCCCACGGCATCATCGACGCACTCGCCGCCACGAGGTTGAAACGCTGGACGGACAAGGCATACCAAGGCGCCGGCCGCGGTGTCCGCGTTCCCTTCCGAGGCCGCCGTCCCAAAGGCTGGAAGCGGCGGCACAACACCACCCACGCCAAGAACCGCTGCGTCGGCGAGCAGACCATGGCCACCCTCAAGGGCTGGCGCCCGCTGCGGAAGCTCCGCTGCAGCACCAACCGCATCACCGACATCGTGAAGGCCCTCCTCGTCCTCCACCACGCCACAACCCGAGGTTGGAAAAGGCTCAGGCAAGTACGGCATCGCACACAGCGGCATACGCCTGAGCGTCATGACGTGCTTCTTCCGCAGCCTCTGCACAGCAGTGGCGGGACCTCCTGCCACACCTGACCTGGCGCCCCCCGTAGGCGGTCGAGGGAGTCAGCCGACCGCGACGGCGTTCCGGGCGCCGTCGAGTTCGTCGGACCAGGCGGGTCCGGCGAAGGCGCTCCCGTACAACCGGGCGCAGCTGCGCTGGTGTTCGACGTAGGCCGCGCGCAGCCGGGCGGCGTAGTGGGCGCACAGCGCACGGGGCGCCGCGTTCCCCCGCACAGCCGCGTCGATGACGGCGGCGGCGAGGATGCCCGTACGCAGGGCCTGCGCGGTTCCGGTGCCGCTGAGGGGGTCGTAGCGGATGGCTCCGGCCCCCACCAGCAGCCGGCCCGGGGCGTCCCCGGCGGGTGCCGTCGCGGGGGCCGGGTGCAGCAGCGGGGCGGCCGGGACGGCGGCGGCGGACCGGGGCGGGTGGCGCAGGAGCGCCCCGACACCGGTCTCGGCGGCCAGCCGGGCGAGCAGGGCGATGGGGTCCCCGGCCGGACCGGGCACCATGGCCTGTACGAGGGCGGCGCCGCGCCCCAGCGGGGTGAGCTGCGCCCAGCCCGCTTCGGCGGTGCCGAGGACGGCGGTGCGCTCGTCGGCACCGGGGCGCAGCGGGGCCGTCCCGGCCAGCAACCGCCGCCGCCCGGCCGCCCGTTCGGGCACCGCACGGGCGGTCACCACCCAGCCGGGCGGTCCCTCCGGCGGATCCGTGCGCCCCTCGTCCATGCCGTGCTCCGCCAGCCGCTCCCGCATGCGGACGGCCACCTCGGCTCCGTCCACCACCCGGCTGGCCTGCGCGAACCGGGTCGGCGGCCCGTCGCCCCAGCATACCTGACGGTTCGTCACCTGCCAGGTCCCGTCGAGGAGTCCCGGACCCCACAGGGAGTCCAGCAGCTCCAGGGCCGGCCCGGCGAGCAGCAGCGGCCGAGCCCCCGTGGCGCCCGCCCCCGCCGTGCCCGGCCCGGGCGGCGGCAGCCGGACCCGGTGCCCGCGCCCGGCCAGTAGCCGGGCGCAGGTCAGCTCCGCCAGTCCGGCCCCGCCGATCTCGACGGGCCGGCTCATCCCTGAAGGTCCAGCACGTCCAGCAGAGCCGCGGTTTCGAACTGCTGACTAATCGTCATGTCCCTCAGGTCCCCGTCGAGTTCCCGAATGGCGGCCAGGGTCTCGATCGCCGCGATGGCCGCTTCCCTGGTGGCCTGACCGTCGGCGAGCTCGGGCGGCAGCTCGCCCGCGCCCGGCGCGAAGGCCGAGGGCAGGGTGAAGCGGGGCGCGATGCCGCGGGTGGCGAGGAGGTGGTTGATCTCGTGGAGGTTCTCCATCGTGACCCGGGCCTGGCCGATCAGCAGACCACCGGCCTGGTCGCCGAGTGCGAAGGTGGCTTGCAGGGTGCCGAGCAGTGCCGCGTAGTACCGGTCGCTGAGGTCGAGCAGCGTCCGGCCCAGCTCGTCCTGCGCGCCCGGCCGCCGCAGGGGTCGCAGGTACACGAGGGGATCAAGGCCCACCAAGTGCTCCTTCACCGCGGTGAACCGACGGAAGTGCTCCTCGCCCTCGTCGATGACGAGCTTGATCAGGTGGGCCAGCCTGTCGGCCTCGGGGAACACGTCCGGCTGCTTGATGATGCTCTGGTGCAGCTGGACGTACATGCCGTCGAGGCCGGTGCCCGCCTGCTGGCTGGGGGCCTCCACGTCGATGAACCACTGCAGTTGCGCGGGTGTCAGCGGGCGGAGCTCGAAGGGGTGGACCGTGTCGCGCACGATCTCCGCCGCCCGCCCGACGACGGGCTTCTCACCCAGGGTGCCGAGGGCCTCGTTCACCCAGCGCAGGTGCCGCATCTCGTCGACCGCGACCTCGAACACCTCGAAGGCCGCGGCGTGGATCCGCCGCATCAGCCGGCTCGCCGAATCCGGCAGCTCCCTGGGCGCGTTGAGCGAGTAGTGCGCGTACAGGTACTCCACGCTCAGTGCGTGCTCGACGGTGGCCAGTGACTTGAGCCTGCTGATCACGGTCGCCCGGTCGAGGAGCGGGATGTCGGGCGGCACCGGGTTGCCGATGCTGTCGTCCTCGCGGTCGTTGAGCACCACGGGCAGCACCTGCCAGTCGGAGATCAGCCGGGGGTAGCCGAGCTCCAGCCGCCTGCGCGGGCTGCCGAGGTCCAGTGCGTCCGTGTCGAGGTCCGGGACCGGTGTGCGGTCCGCGCGCAGGAAGTTCATCTGCGGGATGCTCTCGTCGGCGTTGCCGGCGACGTCGGGTTTCGAGGCGGCCCAGTAGAAGCAGCCGCAGTCACGGAAGTCGTACTGCCAGGGGGCGCACAGGCTGCGGGTGAGGTCTCCCGGCCGGTACACCTCCGGGTCGATGACCCCGTTCTCGTCCAGGTACCGGGCCCGGTCCGAGACCAGCACGGCCAGCTGGAACCGGCCGTCGGGGGCACGGCGGACGAAGCTCTCACCGCTCATGCGCAGGGCGTTGAGGTTGCCGACCGCGGCGGCTCCGAGCGTGGCGACGGTTGTCTGGCGCCCCAGCAGGAGTACGGCGATCCGGCCCGGCAGCAGATCGTGCACCTGCCGCCAGACATCCAGGCCGTCGCGTTCACGGCAGTCGACCGGCTCGACCTGGGCGTCGGTCTGGTCCACCCGGGTCCGGCCGCACACGGCCCCGATGAAGACCTGGTTGTCGCCCGTCAGGTCCGCCGTGGTCAGCCTGTGGGCGGCGGCCACCCCGCCGGTCACCTCCAGCGCCCGGGAACCGTTGTAGCGGTGGAAGTCGAACAGCATCCCGGGGAAGAAGGCCTTGTCGAGGTTGCGCTGGTCGAACTCGAGCCCCGGGAAGCAGTTGTCGACCCCGCTCTCCGGGCGGGTGTTGGAGGGGTTGCCGCGTACGACGTGGTCGGCCCGCGCGGTGAGGTTGCGCGGGAGGACCTTCCCAGTGGGAGTCGGCAGGTCGGGCATGGACGGGCTCCTTCGGGCCTTCAGACGGTGCTGGCACTGCTCATGAGCGGGGCCGCCGCGGACCGCTGCTCGAAGAACTCGGGCGCGGCCTGGCCGAGTTCGACGTAGGCGCGCAGGCAGAAGGACAGCCAGCCGCGGATGTAGTCGCAGCCGGGCCAGCCCCGTCGGCTGACCTCGTGGTAGCAGCCGCCGCCGCACAGGTAGCGGGCCCAGCAGGACCGGCAGGGCTCCTGCCGGTCCACGTGGCGTTCGGCCAGGTGCCGTTGCCGGGCGGCGGTGTCGGGTCCGGCGGCCAGTGAGCCCATGGCGAAGGCGGGGTCGTCGACCAGCCGGTGGCAGGCGTAGAGGCCCCCTTCCGCGGAGGCGCTGAGGTAGCCCGCGCCGGCCCCGCAGGGGTAGGGGCGGTGGGCGCCCCGGTGCAGCTGCTCCATGGCGGTCTGGAAGTTGCCGAACGGGTAGGCGCGGCCGGCCGACAGCTCCGCAAGGGCCCGTTCGCCGCAGGCGGTCATCTGCTCGAGGAAGCCCGCGAAGGCCTCGGTGGTGATCTCGTACGCGGGGTCCGGGGCGCTGACCACCGCACCGAACCCGACCTCGTCGAAGCCGAGCGCGATGCCGTGCTCCAGGATGTCCAGGAGGCGGCCGGTGTACGGGGTGACGCTGACGCGCGCGGAGAGGTGGCGGGGGCGGCCGTGGCGGGCGAGCGTGTCGAGCCCGGCCCGCAGCCGGTCGTATGCGCTGGCTCCGCCGGGCGCCCTGCGCAGGGCGTCGTGGCCGGTCCGGTCGCCGTCCAGGCTGACCGTGACGGTGAACGGGTGCTCCGCGAACAGTGCCGCGTCGTCGGGCCGTACGGTCGTCAGGTTGGTGGTGAGCGCGAAGCGGACCCGGTGCCCGGTGGTGGCCCCCGCCCGGACGGCGTACCGGACCACCTCGTGCACCAGGTCGCGGGCGAGTAGCGGTTCGCCGCCCATGAAGCCCACGACGACGTCCGAGCCGGGCGCCGCCTCGGCCAGCAGCCGGTCCACCGCCGCGTACGCGGTGGCCTGAGGCATCGCCCGGGCGCTGCCCCCGAACCGGCCCTCGTCGGCGTAGCAGTGACCGCAGCTCAGATTGCAGGCCTGCATCACGTTGAGGGAGATCGAGGACAGCGGAGGCGGTGCGAGGGGAGCGCCGTCGATCCGCGGTGCCCCCCACAGCGGGAGGTCCAGCGTGCGCGCCAGCTCGTCGAGGGAGCCCTCCGAGGCGGAGAGCCACTCCTCCAGCCGGACCGCCGTCGCCTCGGGCAGGTCGTACAGACGGCTGCCGTCGGCGACGAAGAGATGGGCCCCGTGCGCACTCCGGAAGGCCCGCACCTGCGCTGCGGGCCCGGCCGGCAGCGGGCTCGTGGCTTGTGCCGGGACGTCCGGGGGCCGCCGCCCGATCTGCAGGAGTACGGTCACGTGCCCGGCTCCGTCCTGTCACGCAGGCCCTGGGCCCACGCGGTCAGCAGGTCGTACTGCCGTCGGGTCAGGTGCAGCGGTCCAGCGTCGGCACCGCGCATCCCGATCGGCATGCGGCGGTCGGTGTAGCTGGGCGGCAGGTCCTCGGCCGGTGGTCGTACCACGCGGTCGAGCAGATCGGGCTGCTCACGCACCATGTCTTCCAGAGCCTCGAGGGCGACGAAGCGGCGGTGGCGCCGACGACCGCGGTCGGTGAGCGCGAGGAGAACGCCGGTCAGCGGTTCGGGAACCGTCCACGCGACCCCTTCGTAGGTGTCGAGGACGCGCTGGTTCTGCACGTCCACGTTCATGTTGCCCATCGTTTCGAGGACCCGTTCGAAGAGATCACGGATCTCCAGCGCGGTCTGTCCCTCGTCGGCGATGTAGGAGGGGTCGCTCACTTCGGCGCGCTTGACCCGGTCGGCGAGTCCGTCCGCGAGGGAGACGAAGGGCCTGCGGTCCGGTGCGAAGTCGGGCGGGCTGACCACGATGCGGGCGGTGGCGGTGAGACCTCCCGGCAGGGTCACGGCGACCGTGCCGTCGCAGACGTCGTCGACCATGCCCAGGCTGGCCTGGATCTGCCGCTCCGCGCCCGCGAACAGGCCGGGGGGTGAGGTCCGTTCATCGTCGCTGATGTCACTGAGCCTCAACCGGCACCACGGCGCGGCCGGATTGAGGATGAGCCGCTCCTGCGGGAGCTGGTACCCGGTGTTCGCGGCGAGCTCGGCCAGGTTCGTCGGCCCGTACACGAACCCCTTCCCCGGGGTGAACCGCAGCCGGAGCTCGGGGAGTTCGGCGTTCGGCGCGGGCACCTGGACCGAGCCGAGCGGGAGGGACTTGCCGGCCGGGACGAGCGGGTTGGCGGTGCCCTGCGGAGAGTGCCCGGCGAGCGGGTGCCGCTGGTGGTCGTCGCCACGGACCTCGGCCCGGGCCTCGACGCGGTCGTCCTGCTGCTGGGTGATGTGGTGGGCCTTGAGGTTGGCGACGGAGACCTGCCAGCGCACGTCGCCGAGGCCCAGCCCGAAGTCGGCGAGCACGTCGGCGGTGAGGACCCCCGTGCGCTGCTCGCCGTCGGCGGTGGTCCAGCTGCCGTGCACCTCGAAGAACGGGCACACCGGCCGCCAGCCGTCCGCGTCCTTGAACCGGACCTTCTGCGCTATCCGCGTGGTCAGGGTGCCGTCGGCGGCGAGGTCGAGGCTCTCCACCGGCTCCACGGTGGTCTTGCCCGTACCGCGCGGGGTCAGGTCGCTGGGTCCGTAGCGGTAGTTGTCGCACGGCATCGGCGAGGAACCCAACCGGGCGATGGCGAGGGGTGGTTGAAGCCAGATACGGTCGATCACCGGCACCTCCTGGCGGGCGTGCCGCCGGCGGGGCGGCGGCGTACGGCCGACCCCCGGAGCGCGGTCCACCCCGTGCGGTAGAGTTACGGGACGTAATCAAACATACGAGCCTCGTCACCCTGTGTCGCGCACGACACGGCGGGCCGCGGCCGGTCTCCGTCACCGGCGGGACGTGACCGCGCGTGCCGTCAGTCCGCCTCCGTGACGGTGCCGGACCAGGGGCCGGACGGGTGGCCGTCCGGCTCCATGCCCCAGGGCTCGCACCGCTCCCACGGGTACGCGCCGCCGGCGGCGTACTGCCGCGCCAGTTCGAGGAAGACGTCGCCGCGGCCCGCGTCGGCCGCCTCGCGAGTCGGCCGGGTCGCCGCCCGTGGCCCCTGGCGGCGTGCCGGAGCCGTACGGCCGCGCCGAGGGATTCCAGCTCCCCGGCCTCGCCGACCGCGCGGGTGGCGATGCCTCGCCAGGCCTTCAGCTTGTTGATCAGGCGTTCGACGGTGTTCCGCTCTTTTTCCGGGCCTCCTCCTGCTCGCGCGCAGCCTCTTCCAGGGCCTCCATGAGGTCCTCGCCGATACGCATCCCGGCGGCGTCGTGGTGGGCGCGGACCGTGGTGGAGTCCACGCTGACCAGCGACAAGTCCGTTCTCCCGGCGCGGGCCGCTTCGGCAATCAGGCCTTCCAGCAGCGCGGAGAAGACGCCGGCATCCCGCCAGACGCGAAAGCACCCGTAGACGGTGGCCCAGGGCCCGAACTCGGGTCCGGCCGCGTACACCAGCTGCACCACGCAACACGCTCCAGGCGCCAACCCGCACCACCTGCCGCGGCGGAGCCCGCTCCCGTGGAGGAGAGCTCCGCTGGAGCGGAGATTCCGTGACAGCAGGCCCGGTCGACTCTGGACCGGAAGGAGGCACGCTTGCGCAGGGATCAGCTCCGGGCTCTGGCCGCACTGCGCCGCCGGGTCGCCCACAGCCGCAAAGAGCGGGCCGAGATCATCACCGACAACACCCTGATCCGGGTCGCGGTCGACCTGCTGCTGCGCCACGCCGACAAGCTGAGCGGCGACACCGAGGAGCAGCTCCTCAAGTCGGTGACCACCGCAACAACGATGGGTCTCGACGCCACCCGTCTCGCCGTCGTCACAGCCCTGGCCTCCCTGAGGGAATCAGACGACATCGAGACGGTCTTCGCGCTCTGCAAATACATGTCCCAGGTCCTACCCCAGCTCAAGGCCGAAGCCTCCAACCGCGCCGCCGCCACGTAGAGAAGCGCCGCGAGCAGCCGACATGACAAGACCCTCGCACGTCAGGCGTGCAGGGGTCTGCTCTGCCCGAGCCGGACCGCTCGAGTCAGCCGTGTACGGAGGCCGTCGTTCGGTGCCGGGCCAGGTCCGGGCAGCGGACCCCGCCGCCGGGGTGCCAGTACAACACCGGGCTCACGTCCTCGCCGTGCTCCCGGCACCAGCCGACCGGGACCAGGCCGCCGCAGTCGAACCGGCCGCACACGCACTTCTCGCCCGGCATCTCGTACGCCACCCCGTGCGAGGCCAACCCCGCCCGCTGGGCCCTCGGCCGCCTTCCCACGCATCCGGGCCGCCCACCCAGCGTCACCACCAGACCTCCCGAGGCCGGCCGAGCCGTGTCGAGCACCCGCACCCCGCCCTGGACCGCCAGCGCGGGAGCGCCCGGCACGGTCAGCCGGCCCACCACGCCCCCAGAGCGGCGAGCTTCTCGGCGCCCTCCGTGACGGACCCAAGCGACACGGAATGCGAACGACTTGTGTGGGGAATGCTCCACCCTTCCGGGAGGTTGACCGTGCTGGCAAACACTCACCGACAAGCGGGGGCCAGCAAGGTGACACAGACAAGGGAGCTCTACCTCAGCGTGGCGGACACGGCGGCAAAGCTGCTGGGCTCACCAGAGATCGCACTCCGCTGGCACCAGCCCTCGGCACTGGCGAAGCTCAGCGTCAAGGGGCTGGCGGGCCACCTGGCCGGGCAGGTCTTCTTCATTCCCACGGTGCTGGACGAGGCGGTCCCCTACGAGCCCGCCATCTCCATCCACGAGTACTACGCGCGGGTGAGCTGGATCGGCTCGGACCTCGATACGCCGTTCAACCAGGGCATCCGGTCCGGCGGCGAGAAGGAGGCAGCTGACGGCCCCGCCGAACTGGCAGCGCGGGTCGCCGGGTGTGTCGAGGAACTGCGCGTCACTCTGCCCACCGCGCCGCATCGCCTGGTCCGCCGCCCCAGCTGGGGGCCGTGGTCGATCACACTCGACGACTTCATCACCAGCCGGATCCTGGAGATCGTCGTCCACTCCGACGATCTTGCCTTCAGTGTCGGAGTGCCGACACCGGAGTTCCCTACACAGGCCGTCGAGACAGTCGTGGACGTACTGTCGCGGATTGCGCTGCGACGACATGGCGCGACCAACATCCTGCGCGCGCTGAGCCGCACCGAACGCGCACAGGCGTCCATTTCGGCACTGTAGGAACGAGTTCGCCCGGCCGGCTCAGCGCAGGGTCGCGGACACCGACTCTTCCCCGGTCGGGCGGCGTGGAGGTCGCCGAGTACAGCACCTGGGTGACCTCCGCCCAGCTCCGCCCCATCCCCGGTATCCCCTGGGCCAGGTTTCCACCCACCGCAACCCCGGTCGGCACGCCGTGGCTTTGTCCACGAGAACGGGTTCTGGCTCAGCTTCCGTGCAGCGGCCACTCTGGGTGACGGCTGAGTGTCTGCCGGGAGTGCTCGAAGTCGCCCGATCGAGGAGGACACCGTGACCCTGGCAGCGGCCGTGCGGCTCCACAACACGCGCGGACGCCTGTACTTCGCGGTGGCGCGCCTGGGTCACCTGTACGTGGCCCCGCCTGATGCTGCGGCGCGCCCACCGCCGGCTCGCCCTCGCGGCGCGGCCGGCCGGCGGGCGAGCGGAACGTGAGGACACCGGCCGGCTGAGGGCCGGCGCCGGGCCGAGTTCTTCGACCCGTCGAACGCCGGCCGCTCCTGACCGCCCGGCTACTCTGCGGCCCCGAAGGTCCACACGGCGCGGTCGCCCGGACCGACCACGAGGGTCGACTGGCCGATGCGCTCCTCGTGGCGGTACGGCACCGGGTGGTTGAGGGACATCTCGACCTGGCGCAGCCCGGCCCGCTCGCGTGCCACGGGGTCCAGGCGGATGGTGGTGCCGCCGCCCTGCGCCAGGACGCTTCCCGTGGGGAGCTCGCGCACGGTGAAGCCGCCCGCCCTCAGCAGGGGCAGGGTGTTGGCCAGGTCGCGGGCGGTGACCCCGAGGCGGATCGAGGTCACGTCCCGCATCAGGTGGTCACGGTAGGCGTCCGACAGGTACCGCTCGCGGCTGACGTCACCGGGGTACGAGGCCGGCTCGGTGTTGCTGCGCGGGTCGGCGAAGTACTCCGGGCGGTACTCCATGCCCCAGGCGCCGAAGCCGTCGTACTGGTCGGTGGTGAAGACGGCGTCGAACCACGGCACCGGTACCCCGTCGCCGAAGTCCCGGGTCTGGCGGAAGGTGACCGGGTTCGGCACGCCCTGGTCGTGCAGGCGGGCGGTGGCCGTGGCGAGGTCGCCGGCCCGTTCCACGGAGATCCCCATTCCGGCGGCGCCGAGCGTCCCGTCCTGTCCGGGAACGTCGCCGACCCCGAACAGCTCGAGGTAGGTCTCGCGTCCCCTCAGGTAACGGCCGGTCCAGGTCTGGCCGCCCGAGCCGGTCGTGGTACGGACCTGGAAGTCCGCGAAGTCACGCAGGTAGGCGGAGTGCTCGATGGCATCGGCGGTTTCCCGGTCGAGCACCCCGTAGGCGTGGTTGAAGAACAGTAGTTGACGGCTCGTCGGCTGGGCTCCTTCCTCTTGCGCCGACGCGATTCCGCTGGCGCCGCCGACCAAACCGGCCAGCGCCACGGCGAGGACCATGAACATGTGCACTACACGACGAAGTGGCATGCGGCTGATCGTAGGCGGCACGGCCCGCGTCCTCTTCCTGATTTCAGGCACGCGAGGCAGACCCTCGTGGCGGCCGCCGGCCGGACCTGGCGTCTGGCCGGCGGCCCCATGGGTCAGGCGCCCCCCGCCACGCCGGTCAGCCAGGCGTTCCAGTCGCTCTCGTAGTCCAACGAGGTGAGGAAGGCTCGCGCGGCGGTCCAGTTTCCGGTGCGGTAGTGGCCGAGCACGGTGGCGACGTCGGCCGGGTGTCTCTCGACCATGTAGCGGACGGCGAGGTAGCCCCAGTCGTAGGTGCGGTTGACGTCGCTGTTGGAGTAGGTGGTGTCGAACAGAGTGCGCAGGGAGTACGTGTGCTTGCCCGCCTCGGCCAGTGCGTCGGTGTAGGTGACGCCGCGGTAGGAGTAGGAGACGTACTCGGCGACGCCCTCACCCCACCACACGGTCGGGGTGGTCTGGCTGGCGCCGAAGTCGCCGTACAGGTCGAAGCGGCCGTCGAGGTAGTGGGTGTACTCGTGGTTGAGGTTCCATATCTGCCAGCCGGGGCTGACGTCGGTGCGCTCGTAGCATATGAACCGTGGCTGGTTGCCCGTCCTGGAGGGATCCCCTTCCAGGTACATGCCGCCGTTGTTGGTGTCGATGCCGTAGATCCTGCCCGCGTAAGCCTTGTAGTCGGCGCTCGAGTTGAAGACGTCGACCTCGAGGGTGGTGTTGAAGTCGTCGGCGACGGGGCCCGAGTCCTTGACCACGCCGTGGAAGTAGGCGTCCTGGTTGGCGAGGCTGGCGCAGGTCGCCGTCAGCTGGGCGGCGGTCATCTCCTGGGCCCGGATCCGCAGGGTGGGGCCGCAGGTGTGGACGATCGGCAGAATGCGCGACTCCAGCTTGCCGCCGGTGGTGCCGGTCGCGACGCCGTGGGCCGGGCGTTGGGCCGGATCCGCGTAGACGTGGTCGGGCTTGGGGTCGGTCGGCGCCGCCTGTGCGGCCTGGGTGGGTGAGGCCGCGAGGGCGGCTGTGAACAGGGCTGTGGCGATGGCCAACGCGCGCAAGATTCGCTCCTGGAGAGGGAGGACGTCCCGTCTGCTGACGGCTGCGCTGTAACATGGCACATGTCACATGACCCTTCAATGTTTTTGACAGGTTCACATCCATCTCGTCGGGCCGTGCAGCTTCCCTGCGGACAAGGCCGGCCAATTCACGGGGGCTGTCCGGCAATTACCAGCCGACGGCCGGGTGACGGTGCTGCCGCCCCTGGACAACGGGCGGGGCCGGTACCGCACATGAGCGGGCATACACGTCAGCGGGAGGCGTTCTCACGACCAGGGGCCTTGGGTTGGGTTCTTGTCGTGACTGACGATCGCGGACGATTGCTGGCGGGCCGGTACCGGTCGGCCGCACTGCTCGGTCAGGGCGGTATGGGGACCGTCTGGCGCCCCACGACGAGCAACTCGGCCGGGAGGTCGCGGTCAAGGACCTCCGGCTCCCAGACGGCGCAGCTCGTGGCCGAGGCGGAGCGGTCGGTGGTTGTGGCCGGGACGCACGGCAAGTCGACCGCGACGGCCATGCTGGCGGCGGCCGTGGGGCACCTGCGCCCGTCGTGGGTGTGCGGTGCCGCGCCGGTCGGCGGCGTCAACAGGCATGCGGGATCGGGTCTGCTGATCGCCGAGGGCGACGAGTCCGACCGCAGCGTGGCCTGGTACCGGCCGGAGGTCGCCGTCGTGCTGAACGCCGACGATGACCACCCCGAGACGTTCGCCGGTACGGCGGATGTGGTCGGGACGCTGACGGACTTCGCGCTCGGGGCCCGGACGCTGGTGGTCTCGGCCGACGACGCCGGGGCCCGGGAGGTGACCGGCCGGGTCCGCCGTCACGGCGGCGGTACGCGGGTGGCGACCTTCGGCGAGAGCACCGACGCCGACGTACAGCTGCTGTCCACCGCCCCGACGGCGGCCGGCGGCAGCATGGTGACCGTGCTCGACCCGCACGGCGTCCACGTGTCGTGGACGGTGCCTTCGCCGGGGCGTCCGGCGGTGCTCGCGTCCCTGGCGGCGTACGCGGCGGGCCGGGTCCTGGGTGAGGCGGCGCAGGTGCTGGCGGCGGGGCTGTCCGGCTTCACCGGGGTGCGGCGCCGGATGGAGCTCCTCGGTGCGGTGGAGGGGGTGCGGGTGGTGGACTCCTTCGCCCACCACCCCACCACCCCGCCGCCATCGCAGCGGACATCGCGGCCGCGCGGGAGCTGACCGGCGAGGGCGGCCGGGTGCTCGTGGCGTTCGAGCCCTGTGGGGCGACGCGGGTGCGGGTCCTCGGCGCGCGGATGGGAACGGTGCTCGCGGCCGCGGACGAGGTGGTGCTCCTGCCCGTGCGCGATGCGGTGCCGACTGCGGCCGGCGCGGTGACCGGGGAGGGCATCGAGCAGGCGGCCTTCTGCGCCGGAGTCCGCGTCCACGCGGCCGACGGCCTGGTCCAGGCCGTCGTCACCCTCGGTGCTCTGGCTCGTCCGGGTGATGTGGTCGTGACGATGGGCGTCGGCGAGGTGGCCGAGCTGGGGGCGCTGCTCCTGGAGCCCTCGGCCCGGCCGCTGACCGCCGCCGTCTAGCGGTCGTCCGCCGTGGTGTCGGGCTGGGCGAGCCGTTCGGCGGTGTGTTCCAGCCCGACGCTGTGGGAGCCCTTCACCAAGACGATGTCGCCGGGCTGGATCAGGTCGCGGGCCAAGGTGAGGGCGTGGTTCCGGTCGGCGGCACGGACCACTGTCAGGCCCGGATTGTGCTCCTGGGCCGCGTCGGCCATCGCCTGGGCGGCGTCGCCGCCGACCGCGATCAGCACGTTCGCGCCGGAGGCGGCGACGAAGCGGCCGACCTGCCGGTGCCCGTCGCCGCCGTCGGCGCCGAGCTCCTTCATCTCTCCCAGGACCGTGATGGTCCGCCGCCCGCTGCTCATGGCCTCCAGGGCAGTGAGTGCGGCCTTCATCGAATCGGGGTTCGCGTTGAACGCGTCGTTGATGACCCGTACGCCGTCGGGCCGGTCGGTGACCTCCATGCGCCCCGAGGCCACCAGCACCGCGCGGGAGAGCGCGTCGGCCGTCTTCTCGACATCGGCGCCCAGTCCGATCGCGACGGCCGCCGCGGCCAGCGCGTTGGACACGTGGTGCGCGCCGTGAAGGGTCAGGGCGACCTGTGCGTCGCGGCCGGCGGCGATGAGGGTGAACGAGGCCCGGCCCGCCGCGTCCAGCGTCACGTCCTTCGCCCGTACGTCGGCGTGCTGCGCGGTGCCGAACGTCAGCACCTGGGCGCGGGTGCGGGGGGCCATGGCGGCGACCAGCGGATCGTCGGCGTTGAGGATGGCCAGTCCCTTGGCGGGCAGGGCTTCCACGAGTTCGCCCTTGGCCTTCGCGATCTGCTCGCGGCCGCCGAACTCGCCGACGTGCGCGGTGCCGACGTTCAGGACCAGGCCGACGGTCGGCGGGGCGATGCGCGTCAGGTGGGAGATGTGGCCGACCCCGCGGGCGCCCATCTCCAGCACGATGTACTTCACGCCCCGGTCCAGGTGGGTGACGGCCAGCGGCATCCCGATCTCGCCGTTGAAGGACTTCACCGTGGCGATCGTCGGCCCGAGCTCGGGCAGTACCTGCGCGATCAGGTCCTTCGTGCTGGTCTTGCCCGCCGAGCCGGTCAGCCCGATCACCATCGCCTCGGGAACTTCGGCCAGCACGGTGCGGGCCAGCGCGGCGAGCGCGTCCAGCACGTCGTCGACGACCACGGCCGGAACGCCGAGCGGGCGGGTGGCCAGGACTGCCACTGCCCCGGCCTTCAACGCGTCGGCCGCGAAGGCGTGCCCGTCGACATGCTCGCCGGCCAGCGCGGCGAAGAGGCCGCCCGGCTCGACCGCGCGCGAGTCGACGGCCGCCGGCCCGGTCACCAGCACGGCCGGGTCCGGCACGTCGCGCAACCGGCCGCCGACGGCGGCCGCGACGGCTTCAAGCGAAAGGGGGATCACGTGACGCACTCCGAATCAGCAGGACCTACCGGCACGGCCCAGCACCGCCCGGCTCAGCCCTCCGACCGTAACGCCTCCGCAGACCGGTACGCATGAAAGCAGCCCCATCCGTGACAGAACAGGAGCAACTACCCGTGCCCATGCAGTCCTTCGAGTCCGCCCGCATCGCCGTCGTCTCCGGCGGCCGGTCCACCGAGCGGGAGCGGTCGCTGATGTCCGGCCGCGCCGCCTGGGAGTCCCTCGACCGGCAGGGCTACACCACCAGATTCCTCGATGCCGCCGACAAGACGTTCGCCGACGACATCCGCAGCGCCGACGTGGCGTTCCTGGCCATCGCCGGGCGGTACGCCGAGGACGGCAAGCTCCAGGGGTTACTGGAGCACCTGAACGTCCCCTACACCGGCTCGGGTGTGGCGGCCTCCGCCGTCGGCATGCACAAGGCCCTCGCCAAGACCGTCGTGGCCGCCGCCGGAGTGGCGACCCTGCCCACCGTCAGCCTCCCGGCCCGAGGAGAGGTGAGCACGCACGCGGTCACCAGCACGATCGCCTTCCCGCTGATCCTCAAGCCACTGTCCGAGGGCGGCTCGATCGGCATGACGGTCTGCCGCGACACCGCCCAGCTCGCCGCCGCCCTGCGCACCATCGACCCGGGCGCCGGCTGGTTCGTCGAGCCGTTCACCACCGGCATCCCGGTCAGCTGCGGGGTCCTGGAGATCGACGGCTCGCCCGTGGCACTGCCACCGCTGGCGACGATCCCCACCGAGGCCGAGTTCTACGACTACGCCACCAAACGGGACAAGACCAAGTACCGCTACGAGTGCCCGGCGAACCTCTCCAGCGCCGCCCTCGATGCGATCACCACGGCGGCGCTCACCGCGCACGATGCGCTGGGCTGCTCCGGCTACTCCCGCTCCGACTTCATCGTCGACCCCGACGGGCGGCCGGTCTGGCTGGAGATCAACACCCTGCCCGGACTGTCCCACACGGGAAACCTCGCCACCATGGCAGCGGCCACCGGCATCGACTACGACCGGCTGATCCGCATGATCCTCGCCACCGCCCACACCACCGAGGGATACCGGCCGTGACCGGGCTGACCGCCCGCGACGTCCAGGACGCCGCCGCCAACCTCGAACCGGTCGCCGCCCGCACCCCCGCCCTGACAGCGCTCTCCCTCGACCAGGCCGCCGCATGGCCGGTGGTGTGCAAGGCCGAGAGTCTCCAGCGCACCGGCTCGTTCAAGTTCCGCGGCGCCTACCACCACGCCTCCTGCCTCCCGACGAAGGACCGCAGCCCGGGCCTGATCGGCGCCTCCTCCGGAAACCACGCCCAGGCCCTCGCCCTGGCCGGACGGCTCCTCGAAGTGCCGGCCACAGTCGTCATCCCCGCCGACGCCCCGGCCTCCAAGGTCGAAGGCGTCCGCGCGCTCGGCGGCAGGGTCGTCACCTACCGCCGCGGCTCGGAAGACCGCGACGCGCTGGTCGCCGAACTCGCCGCCCGTGACGGCCTCGCCGTCGTCCTCTCGGCGAACTCCCGCCACGTCATGGCCGGGGCCGGGACCGCCGCCCTGGAACTGCTCACCGAATACCCCGAGATCGAGACCGTCGTCGTCCCCGTCGGCGGCGGGGGACTCGCCGCCGGATCCGCCACCATCGCCAAGCACCTGAACCCTGGCATCAAGGTCATCGGTGTAGAATCCGAGGACGGCGCCGACACCCTGCTGTCGATGCGCTGCGGCCGACGCATCGCCCTGCCCGAGGCCCCTTCCACCATCGCCGACGGCCTCGGCCACACCAGCCCCTCCCGACTGACCTGGTCCGTCAACTCCCGGCTTCTGGACGCCGTCGTGACCATGACCGACCAGGACATCGCCGCCGCCATGGCGTTCACCTTCCGACACCTGAAGGTCGTGGCCGAACCGAGCGGTGCCTGCGCCCTGGCCGCCGTCCTCGGCGGCCACGTGCCCCACGAGTCGGGGACGATCGGCGTGGTGATCTCCGGCGGCAGCGTGGACCTGCCCACCTTCCACCGGCTGATCAGCCAGCCCTCCCACCGGAAGGACCCCGCACGTGCCTGACCTCCCGTTCCCCACCGTCACGCAGTACGCAAGCCCAGACCTGATCACCGCGATCGTCTACGACGGCCACGACCGAGGAGCCGATCCCCGCTGGGCCGAGAGCGGCGCCCCCGACCTCGACACCTACCGCAGGTGGTGCGGCCACATGTGCGGCATCGCCTGCCTGCGCATGGCCCTCCTAGCCCGCGACGGGGACGCGCCCACCCTGTTCGACCTCCTCGACGGCGCCCGGAAGTACGGGGCCTACACCGAGGATCCGGACACCGGAGCGATCCACGGCCTGATCTACGCCCCGTTCGCCCAGTACGTGCACGACGTCCACCACCTGCACGCCGAGGTCCACCCCTCCCTCACCGTGCCGGGCCTCCTCGCCCTGCTCGACTCCGGCCGGCTGGTGATGGCCTCCGTGCACAAGGAGATCCGCCGACCCGAGAACCCGGCTCCCGGCAAGGGCGGACACCTCGTGCTCGTCACCGGCCGCCAGGAGGGCACCGTGCACTTCCGCAACCCGTCCGGCCATACCCAACAGGCCCGCACTGCGCGGATGCCCGCAGCCGAGTTCGCCAAGTTCTTCGCCGGACGAGGGGTGTCCCTGACCCTGGACATAATCACGGGCTCCCCTAGTGTCCTGAGTCGTAAGTTTCCATACAGTTGGGTCATGACGCGTCCGGGACCGAAGCTTGCACCGCTGGATCTGAGCGATGCTGAGCGATCGGTGTTGGAGGGTTGGGTGCGGCGGCGTAAGTCCGCGCAGGACATGGCTATGCGGGCCCGGGTGATCCTGGCCTGCGATGACCTCGGGGAAGACGGCTTTCCCGTGTCGACGCGTGTGGTGATGGAGCGGGTCGGGGTGTCCCGCGACACCGTCTCGAAGTGGCGTCGGCGGTTCCTGGCGGACCGTCTCGATGGACTGTCGGACGATCCGCGTCCGGGGCGGCCTCGCACGGTGCTGGATGAGCAGGTCGCCGATCTGATCGCCCGGACGCTGGAGTCGAAGCCGGAGAACGCCACGCACTGGTCAACCCGGTCGATGGCGAAGAAGACCGGGCTGTCGCAGTCGACCGTCTCCCGGGTGTGGCGGGCTTTCGGGCTGCAGCCGCACCGGTCCGAGACGTTCAAGCTGTCCGCGGACCCGTTCTTCGTCGACAAGGTCCACGACGTGGTGGGCCTGTATCTCGACCCGCCGGAGCGGGCGCTGGTGTTGTGCGTGGACGAGAAGTCGCAGATCCAGGCGCTGGACCGTTCCCAGCCGGTGCTGCCGATGATGCCGGGGTGCCCGAGAGGGCCAGTCACGACTACGTCCGCGCCGGCACCACCACGCTGTTCGCGGCCTTCGACGCGGCCAGCGGAAAGGTGATCGGGTCTCTCCACCGCCGGCACCGGGCCGAGGAGTTCAGGAAGTTCCTGAACAAGCTCGACAAGGAGATCCCTGCCGGACTTCAGGTCCACCTGATCTGCGACAACTACGCGACCCACAAGACCGCGGCGGTCAAGAAGTGGCTGCTGGCCCATCCCAGGTTCCACATGCACTTCACCCCCACAAGCTCGTCCTGGCTGAACCTGGTCGAGCGGTGGTTCGCGGAACTGACGAACAAGCGGATACGGCGAGGAGTCCACAAGTCGGTCCAGGCGCTGGAGAAGGACATCCGCACCTGGATCGACTCATGGAACGAAGACCCCAAGCCGTTCGTCTGGACCAAGACAGCCGAGCAGATCCTCGAATCCCTCGCCTCATACTGCCGACGAATTAACGACTCAGGACATTAGGCCGTTTCGTTTGGATCACCGGGCGGACCAGAGGAAGATGCCCGCGATGTGCAGTCCTGCCAGGTAGATGGTCGCCGTCTTCTCGTAGCGGGTGGCGATACCGCGCCACTGCTTCAAGCGGTTGATGCATCGCTCGACCGTGTTGCGCTGCTTGTAGGCCTCGCGGTCGAAGGCGGGTGGCCTCCCGCCTCTGCCGCCTCGGCGCAGCCGGTGGCCCCGCTGGTCCGCCGGTACGGGGGTCACCGCCCGAATACCGCGCCTGGGTAGGTGTTCACGGATGGCGCGTGATGAGTACGCCTTGTCGGCCAGGACCACGTCTGACCTGGTGCGGGGCCGTCCGCGTCGACGGGGAACTCGCCGGCAGGCGCCATCACGTGCGCGAAGGCGGGCGCGTCGCCCGCCTGTGCGGCGGTGAGAACGAACGCGAGGGGCCGGCAGCGGGCATCGGCTGCGAGGTGAATCTTCGTGGTCAGTCCGCCCCGAGAGAACGACCAATGCGAAGCCGGTTGTGGACGCCCCTCCAGTTGTCGTACTTCTCGGGCAGGTGGACCCACTGAGATCCCGTCTGGAACTTCCAAGCGATCGCATCAATCACCTCACGGTGGTCCCGCCACCGGCCACCCCGATTCGGCGTCCGATCCGGGAGCAACGGCTCGATACGCGCCCACTGCGCTTCAGAGACAGGCCCGGCTCGCCCGAGTGAACCAGCAGTTGAGCGACTTCTACGGCCCGCTCTTCGCGCTCATGGAGGCCAACAGTCGTGCCTATGAGGCGTTTTGCGAGAGATATGCCCGCCCCGATGGGGTCCATCCCTTCGACCACGATGTTCCCCCCACCGAGGAGGAGCTCGCCGAGTGGCGCACCTGGGCCACGACTGTCTTCCTGCCCAACATCCAGAAGATGCGCGACGTGGTCGTCACCAAGGCCGACCTTCTCATCGAGGAGGAGGTGCCGCCTGTCCTGCTCGAACTGTGCGCCCACGTCTCCGGCTACGAGATCACCGCGGCGCGCTGGGCACGTGGCGAGTTCGGCGAATACAAGTCCGTCATCCAGTTCCCGGGACCAGAACTGAAGGAGTACACCACCACCCGCTTTGCACGTCTCAAGAAGGAGCAGGCGGCCCTTCTCGGCCGGCGCCGGTGAAGTCCGACGAGGACCGGGCATACGTCCCAGACCAGAGATCCGATGATCCGAAGGAAACGGCCTAGATGTTCTGTCCAGGGAGGTTGTGGACGGGTGATGCAGGTCTCGGCTGAGAGATCTTGAAATGGGTGAGGGCCTTCTGGCCTGGTGTGGATTGCGAC
>NZ_JBEZWL010000141.1:0-19109 GCF_040648015.1 Streptomyces sp. NPDC029216
GGCGGCGGGACTGCCAGACGGCCGCCGCGCCCAGGGCGGCCACCGCCGCCACGCCCGCGACCAGGCCGGCCGAGGGGCCGGCGTGGCCGCCCGGGGAGGGTGCGGCGGAGGCGGGCGCCGAAGCCTGCGGCTCCGCGTCCGCGATCGGCTCGCCGCAGCCCGACTCCGGATAGCCCGAGATCGCGCACAGCAGCGCCGCGCCGTTGTAGCGCAGGGGCTTCGCCACCGACGCCAGGGCTTCGGCCGCCGTGGCGTCCGGGGCCACCTGGGCGCAGGCCGTGCGCGGGGCGTCCTGCGGCGGCGTCTCACCGGCGGGCGCGTCCCCGGGCACGCCGAAGTCGATGACCAGCGCCACCCGCTTCCTCCCCTCCACCGCGGCGGTGCCGCCGCAGACGGTCCCGAAGTCGGCGCCGGTACGCGGCTGGGCCGCCTCCGCCCCGGCGTCCTTGCTCACCGAGAAGCGGAAGCCGAGCGTGGTGCCGTCCGCGGGCCGTGCCGTCGACGGGCCCTGGGTCGCGTACCCCCACTTCCCGCCCGCGCCCTCCCAGAACGACCAGTAGCGATAGCTCGCCGCCAGTGCCGGAGAGGCCGCGAACAGGGTCAGCAGCAGGCCCAGGGCGGCCGACAGGCCGACGAGGCCCCGCGAACGGCGCCGGCTCACAGCTGGTTCTTCTTGCGGCGGCCGCTCAGCAGGATGCCGATGCCCATGCCGGCCGCGGCACCCGCGCCGATGATCCACCACAGGCTCTGGCCGCCGGAGCCGGTCTTGCCGGCCTTGTTCTCCACCTTCTGCGCCTCGGCGTCCGGCAGCTGCGGGGCCGGGCCCGTCGCGTTCAGCGCCGCCACCAGGTCGACGCCGCCGAAGGCCTTCGGGTCCGTGCCCGTCGCGTGGGCGGTCAGGATCAGGGTGGCCAGCGCGGCCGGGTTCCGGTTGGACCAGGAGGCCGAGTTGTTCTTCAGCCACTCCAGCGCGCCCGTCGCGGCCTGCCGGTGCCCGGCCGCGGCCAGGGCGATCACGGCGTCCGCGGTGTTGCCGGTGTCCGGGGTCGGCTGGTCGGCGCCCGGGGTGACCGCCGTCAGGTGGCCGTCCTTCTTCAGGGCCTCCGCCAGGTAGCCGGCCGCGCCCTGCGCCGCACCCGCCGGGTCGGCGGCGCCCGCCGGGCAGGCCAGCGCGGCGGCGGGGGTGTCCGAGGCGGCGGGCTCGACGAGCGTGCCCTTGCCCAGGCCCGCCAGGACGGCGGCGGCCGTGGCGTCGGCGTTGGCGGCGAGCTTGCCGTCGGCCGGCTGGTACCCGAAGGCACCCCGGTCGCCGGCGGGCTCGGCCGAGCAGCCCAGCTGGAAGGAGAGCAGGCCGTCGTACGCGGACTTGCCGGCCTTCGACTTCACGTCGGCCGGCTTCTCGCCCGCCACCGCGAGCGCGCTGATCACGATCGACGTGGAGCTGCCCTCGCTGGGCGAGCCGGGCACGTAGGCCCAGCCGCCGTCCTCGTTCTGGACGGACTTCAGCCAGTCCACGGCCTTCTTGACCTGCGCGTCCTTGCCGCCGAGCGCCTTCAGCGCCTGCACGGCCACGGCGGTGGCGTTCGTGTCGAACACGGTCGTCGTGTCACAGGCCTTCGTCGCGTCCGCGCGGAACGAGGCGAAGCCGCCGTTGGCGCACTGCTGGCCGGTCAGCCAGTCCACGGCCTGCGCGGCCGGCTTCTCGCCGACCGTCTGCTGGGCGAGCAGCGCGAAGGACTGGCGCCACACCCCGTCGTACGAGGGGTCGGCCTTGCCGAACAGGCCCGACGGGACCACCGGCGGCGCGGACGGGGAGGGCGGCGGCGTGTCGGCGAGGGCTGCGGGGGCGGCGCCCACGCAGAGCACGGCGGAAGCGGCGAGCGCGGCGGCGCTGCGGCGGACGTTCATGGCGGGGCGGGTGCCTCTCGTGCGGGGAGCGGGAGACGGGCACGCGCGGGCACCGGGCTCCGGCTCCGTTTACCTCGACGGTGCCGGCCGCCGGAGGCCCCGGCGGCACGAGCCGCGCACCTCCGCTACGGGGCATTCCGGCTCCCCGCCCCGCGTACTGCGGGCCGGGTCACGGTTGCGGGTCAGCGCCGGATTCGCACCGGCTTCCCCCCGTACGGAAGTGTGGACGACGGCCTCACTCTACCGGCCCGTAGCCCACGGGCCCCGGGGCACCGGGCCGTTCCCGCCACCGGCCGGCCCGCCACCCGGCGGCGCTCACGCCGCCCGGTACGCCACCGGGTCGGTGCCCGGGACCGCCTCCGCCCGGCCCTGCTTCACCAGCCGCCGCAGGTGCGCCTCCGCTTCCGAGACGGCGATGTTCCGGGAGCCGTACGGGATCTGCTCCCAGGGCCGGTTCCACTCCATCCGCTCCGCCAGCCCCCACGGGGTCAGCGGCTCGGCCCGCAGCAGCCGCCACAGCCCGGTCAGCCGCTCCTCGTGGTGCGCGAGGAGCTCCCGTACGCGGGCGGGCGCGTCGGTGAAGGCGTGCTGGTGGGCCGGGAGCACCTCGGCGGGCTCCAGGCGGCCGACGCGTTCGAGGGAGTCGAGGTAGTCGCCGAGCGGGTCGGTGACCCGGGTGTCCTCCGGCGCCTCGTACAGGCCGATGTGCGGGGAGATGCCGGGGAGGAGGTGGTCGCCGGAGAAGAGCCGGCCGTTGCCGGGGAGGTCCGCCGGGTGCCGCTCCTCCAGGTGCAGGCAGACGTGGCCGGGGGTGTGCCCGGGGGTCCAGATCGCCCGCAGCCGGCGCCCCGGCAGGGGCAGGGGCTCGCCGGGGACGATCTCCCGGTCGGGGACGGCGGCCCGCAGCCCGGGCAGGGTCCGCATCCGGCCGCTCGCCCGGGCCGCCCGCAGCGGCGCGACGTGCTCCTCGGGCGCCCCGGCGGCGGCCAGCTTCTCGCTCATGTAGTCGAACCAGACGCCCGGCTCGGCGGAGCGGGTCCGCAGCACGACCTCGGTGTCGGCGGCGTGCATGGCGATCCACGCCCCGGAGGCCTCCCGGACCTTGCCGGACAGTCCGTGGTGGTCGGGGTGGTGGTGGGTGATGACCACGCCGTGCACGTCGGCGACGGCCAGGCCGAGCGCGCCGAGGCCGGCGGTGAGGGCGTCCCAGGAGCCGGGGTCGTCCCAGCCGGTGTCGACGAGGACGGGGCCGGCGTCGGTGTCGAGGACGTGGACGAGGGTGTGCCCGAGGGGGTTGTCGGGGATGGGCACCTTGATGCCCCAGACACCCCCGCCGTGGTCGGTGACCTGTGAGATGACCTCTGACATGGGGGCTCCCTGGCTGACTGGTCCGGTCCGGCTGATGAGAACGCGTTCCAGTAGTAGCCCAAGTCGACTAGGCGGCGACAGTCCTGGCCGGGCGTCGGATGTTCGGCCGATGTTCCGTTGGGCTTCTGTCCGTTTGTGCGCACCGTGGACTCCTGGAACTAGAACTGGTATCAGTTCTGCGACATCGGTGAGATCGTGCGACGCAGGCCTGGAGGCATCGGACATGACCGAGCTCGTGGAACACGGACAACTGTTCATCGGCGGCGAATGGACGGATCCGCTGGGCACCGACACCATCCGCGTCGTCTCCCCCCACACCGAGCAGGTCATCGGCAGCGTCCCGCACGCCTCCGAGGCCGACGTCGACCGGGCCGTCGCCGCCGCCCGCAAGGCCTTCGACGAGGGACCCTGGCCCCGGCTCTCCCTGGACGAGCGCATCGCCGTCGTCTCCCGCATCAAGGACGCCATCACCGTCCGGCACGAGGAGATAGCCCGCTCCATCAGCTCCCAGAACGGCTCCCCGTACTCCTGGAGCGTCCTCGCCCAGGCCCTCGGCGCGATGATGGTCTACGACGCCGCCATCACCGTCGCCCGCGACTACCCCTACGAGGAACGCCGCCAGGGCGCCCTCGGCCCGATCCTCGTGCGCCGCGAACCGGTCGGGGTCGTCGCCGCCGTCATCCCGTGGAACGTCCCGCAGTTCGTGGCCGCCGCGAAGCTCGCGCCGGCACTGCTCACCGGCTCCTCGGTCATCCTCAAGCCCTCGCCCGAAGCCCCCCTGGACTCCTTCATCCTGGCCGACATCGCCCGGGAGGCCGGGCTGCCCGAGGGCGTGCTGTCGGTCCTGCCCGCCGACCGCGAGGTCAGCGAGTACCTGGTCGGACACCCCGGCATCGACAAGGTCGCCTTCACCGGCTCGGTCGCGGCCGGCAAGCGGGTCATGGAGGTCGCCGCCCGCAACCTGACCCGGGTCACCCTCGAACTCGGCGGCAAGTCCGCCGCCGTGATCCTGCCCGACGCGGACGTGCAGGCCGCCGTCGCCGGGATCGTCCCCGCCGCCTGGATGAACAACGGCCAGGCCTGCGTGGCCCAGACCCGGATCCTCGCCCCCCGCAGCCGCTACGGGGAGATCGCCGAGGCCCTCGCGGCGGCGGCCGGCGCCCTCGTCGTCGGCGACCCCCTCGACCCGGCGACCCAGCTCGGCCCCCTCGTCGCCAGGCGCCAGCAGCAGCGCTCCCTCGACTACATCCGCATCGGCCAGGAGGAGGGCGCCAAGATCCTCACCGGCGGCGGCCGCCCGGCGGGCCTGGAGCGTGGCTGGTACGTCGAACCCACCCTCTTCGGCGACGTCGACAACTCGATGCGGATCGCCCGGGAGGAGATCTTCGGCCCGGTGGTGTGCCTGATCCCGTACGGGGACGAGGCGGAGGCCGTACGGATCGCCAACGACTCGGAGTTCGGGCTCAGCGGCAGCGTCTGGACCGCCGACGTCGAGCACGGCGTCGACTTCGGGCGGCGCGTGCGCACCGGCACCTTCAACGTCAACACCTTCAGCCTGGACATGCTCGGCCCGTTCGGCGGCTACAAGAACAGCGGCGTGGGGCGGGAGTTCGGCCCGGAGGGGCTGAGTGAGTACCTGGAGCACAAGATGATCCACCTCCCGGCAGGCTCCTGATGGGCGACCGCTGGCAGGTCGAGGTGGACCGGGGGGTCTGCATCGGCTCGGGCATGTGCGTCAACCACGCCCCCGATGCCTTCACCCTGGACTCGGCCCGCCAGTCCCACCCCCGGGCGGCGGAGACGGACGCCAACGAACCCACCCTCACGGCGGCGGAGGGCTGCCCGGTGGAAGCCATCCTGATCACCCTGGCGGGGACGGGGGAGGCGGTGTTTCCGCCGGAGGAGTAGGGGGTGGGGCGGGGCGGGGTCGGGGGTGGGCGGGGCTGGTCGTGCTCAGGGCTGTGCCGGGTGGAGGAGTGCCTCCAGGGCCTCGCGGGCGGAGCAGGAATCGAAGAGGTGGAGGGACGGGCCCTGTTCGGAGGCCAGGACGGGGTAGTACTCCGGGATGTAGGAGAGGTCGCCCCAGGGCGCTTCGACGTGGGCGCGGACGAGGAGCCGGCCGGAGGCGGTGTGACGGATCCACGGGATGAGGAGGAAGTCGCCCAGCTTCGAGTCGATGTGGCCGGGGTTGCTCAGCGGTGCGGTTTCGGGGAGCAGTTCCACGGGGGAGGGAAGACCGTCACCGGGGCATTCCATGAGGCGGGCGGCGACGTTCAGGCGCACGCCCCATGTCTCCGCGATGACGGACATCTCCGCCCGGGTGGCCTCTCCGATGGGCACCCGGTGGTCGTGGAGGGCTCCGACCAGGAGGTCGATTCCCGCCTCCTGCTCACCGATCTCCCAGCAAACCCGTACTTCATGGGCGTCGGCCTCCGGCAGGAGGGCGGCGAAACGGTCCCAGACATCAGCTTCGTCGATCATCCCGCCAGCCTAAAACGGCGTGGTGTGCGGCCACTTGAGCTGGCAAGCTACGGCGGTGAACCGTGAACAGATATCCAGGCTCGCCCATACCGATCACCCGATCAAGTCCCCGATCGACGACGAGTCCGTAACGCGACTCCTGCAGCACGGCCTCCCGCGTGGCAACGAGCGGGTACTCGACCTCGGTTGCGGTGGTGGGGAATGGCTGCTGCGCGCCCTGGCGGCGCACCCGGAGCTCCACGCGGAGGGCGTCGACATCTCCGAGGGCGATCTGGCGACGGCGCGCGAGGCGTCGATCCGCCTGGGCGTGCAGGACCGCCTCGAACTCCACCGCCAGGAAGCCGAAGGCTTCTCCTCTCCCCATGCGTTCGACCTGGTGCTCTGCGTCGGCTCCACGCACGCCCTCGGCGGCCTGCTCCCCACGCTCGCGGCCGCACGCAAGTACCTGGCCCCCGGCGGACGGGTCCTCATCGGCGACGGGTTCTGGTCGGGTCAGCCCTCACCGGAAGCCGTCGAGATGATGGGGGAGGACGTCGCCGACCTGTCGACGACGGTGGACCGCATCGTCGCCGACGGCTGGACCCCCGTCCACGGCCACGTCAGCACGCGCCGCGAGCTGGACGACTACGAGTGGGCCTGCTGGGGCACCCTGGCCGGATGGGCCCTGGACCACCCCGCCGACCCGGACAGCTCCCAGGCCCTCGACTGGGCCACGACCCGCCGCTCCGAATGGCTGAGCACCTACAGGGACAGCTGGGGCTTCGTCAGCCTCGTCCTCCGCCCCACCGCAAACTAACCACGCCCAGGTCCGTGCCGTCCTTTTGGGGGTTTCCCGGCAGTCTTCGGCTTTTCGTGGTCCCGCCACGGAAGGACGATGAGACTGACGGGAAACCCCCAACCCTTCTCTGAGATCGCCCACCGAAACCCGGACCACCCCCGACCCCGCCCAGGGAACGGCAAAACCCCGCCCCCCGACAACACGATCAGGCCTTTCCCGGCCCCCGTGCCGGTCCCGTTCCCGGAGCCGTCAGGTCGATCAGGCGGCAGACCGTCTCGATGTCTATCTTCACCTGCGCGATCGATGCCCGGCCCGAGAGCCATGTGATCAGCGCCGAGTGCCAGGTGTGTTCGATGACGCGGACCGCCGAGAGCTGTTCGGCCGTCGGCGGGGCCTCCAGGCCCATCGCGTCCAGGATGATCGCCGTGGTCAGCCGGGAGACCGTGTCCACCTCCGGGCTGACGCTCCGGTCCGCGAACGTCAGGGCGCGGACCATGGCGTCCGCCAGGTGCGGTTCCCGCTGCAGGGCGCGGAACGCGCGCATCAGGGTTTCCGCGACCCGCTCCGCCGGCTCCTCGCCCGCCGGGGGGCGCTTGCGCAGGGTCGTGTGCATGTGCTGGAGCTGGTCCTGCATGGTGGCGACGAGCAGGTGCACCTTGGACGGGAAATAGCGGTAGAGGGTGCCGAGCGCGACCTGCGAGGACTCCGCGACCTCACGCATCTGCACCGCGTCGAAGCCGCCCCTGCTGGCCAGCTGGGCGCTCGCGTGCAGGATCCGGCGGCGGCGTGCCTCCTGGCGCTCCGTCAGGGGCGGGGACGCCGGGATGGAGGCCGGGATGGAGGCCGGGGTGGTCGCCGGTTTCGTGACGGCCTTCGCTTCCGCTGTCATGTGTCCCGTTCCTGGCGTTCCGTGTCGTTGCGGGGGCTGATTCCGGGATGGGCCCGAAGACAGCATGTCAGGCGACATCTCAGGCGTCCGAGCCGTGGCGCGAATCACCTGCTCCGCCTCTTACGGTGTGGTTTCCGGCCGGTAGATTCAATGGTCTTCGACGGATCAAGTCTGAAACTTGTTCTACATTATCCGAGCGGTTACGCTCCGGCGACAGTGCAGGGAGAAGGGGGCCGAGAGTGACCGCAGAGGCCATGGTGACGAGCCCTTTCGCGGGTTCCGCCACCGACGGCGACCGGCCGTTGCGCATCGCACTGCTCACCTATAAGGGGAACCCGTTCTGCGGCGGCCAGGGCGTCTACGTCCGCCACCTCTCGCGCGAGCTCGTGAAGCTCGGCCACTCCGTCGAGGTCATCGGCGCGCAGCCCTACCCGGTGCTCGACACCGGCGCCGCGCTCACCGAGCTGCCGAGCCTGGACCTCTACCGCAGCCCGGACCCGTTCCGCACTCCCAAGCGCGAGGAGTACCGGGACTGGATCGACGCCCTGGAGGTCGCCACCATGTGGACCGGTGGCTTCCCCGAGCCGCTGACCTTCTCCCTCCGCGCCCGGCGTCACCTCCAGGCCCGCGCGGGTGAGTTCGACGTCATCCACGACAACCAGACCCTCGGCTACGGCCTGCTCGGCGACCTCGGTGCACCGCTGGTGACGACCATCCACCACCCCATCACCGTCGACCGCAAGCTGGACCTGGCCGCCGCCAAGGACCGCAAGAAGCGGGCCTCCGTGCGCCGCTGGTACGCCTTCACGCGGATGCAGGGCCGCGTCGCCCGCCGCCTGCCCTCCGTCCTGACGGTCTCCGGCTCCTCCCGGCAGGAGATCGCCGAGCACCTGGGCGTCCGCGACGAGCGCATCCACGTCGTCCACATCGGCGCCGACACCGACCTCTGGTCGCCCGACCCCTCCGTGGCCGAGGTCCCCGGGCGGATCGTGACCACCTCCAGCGCCGACGTCCCGCTCAAGGGGCTCGTCCACCTCGTCGAGGCGCTCGCCAAGCTGCGCACCGAGCAGCCCGACGCGCACCTCGTCGTCGTCGGCAAGCGCGCCGAGAGCGGGCCCGTCGCCCGCGCGATCGAGAAGTACGACCTCCAGGACGCGGTGCGCTTCGTCAAGGGCATCACCGACGCCGAGCTCGTCGACCTCGTGCGCAGCGCCCAGGTCGCCTGCGTGCCCTCCCTCTACGAGGGCTTCTCGCTCCCCGCGGCCGAGGCCATGGCCACCGGCACCCCGCTCGTCGCCACCACCGGCGGGGCCATCCCCGAGGTGGCCGGCCCCGACGGGGAGACCTGCCTGGCCGTGCCGCCCGGTGACGCGGGGGCGCTGGCCGCGGCCCTGGGCCGGATGCTGGACGACGCCGGGCTGCGCGCCCGTCTCGGCGCGGCCGGACGGGAACGGGTGCTGGCCCGGTTCACCTGGGCCAGAGCCGCCGAGGGCACCGCCGCGCACTACCGGGCCGCGATCGAGCGTGCGGCCGCCGCCCGCACGGGCGGCGCCCGGTAGGCCCGCCGCGTCCGCCGGGCCGGACCCCGTAGCGGGACCCCGTATCCAACAACCCATGCGCAACACCCTTCACCCCCGTGACCGCGAAGGCAGGACCCCGTGCTGACCGTCGATTTCTCCCGGTTCCCGCTCGCCGCAGGCGACCGTGTGCTCGATCTGGGCTGCGGCGCAGGCCGGCACGCCTTCGAGTGCTACCGGCGCGGCGCCCAGGTCGTCGCCGTCGACCGCAACGGCGAGGAGATCCGCGAGGTCGCCAAGTGGTTCGCCGCCATGAAGGAGGCCGGTGAGGCCCCGGCGGGCGCCACCGCCACCGCCATGGAGGGCGACGCCCTGGCCCTGCCCTTCCCCGACGAGTCCTTCGACGTCGTCATCATCTCCGAGGTGATGGAGCACATCCCCGACGACAAGGGCGTCCTCGCCGAGATGGTGCGCGTGCTCAAGCCGGGCGGCCGCATAGCGATCACGGTCCCGCGCTACGGCCCGGAGAAGATCTGCTGGGCGCTGTCCGACGCCTACCACGAGGTCGAGGGCGGCCACATCCGCATCTACAAGGCGGACGAGCTGCTCGGCAAGATGGAGGCCGCGGGCCTCAAGCCGTACGGCACCCACCACGCGCACGGCCTGCACTCCCCGTACTGGTGGCTCAAGTGCGCCTTCGGCGTGGACAACGACAAGGCGCTGCCGGTCAAGGCGTACCACAAGCTCCTGGTCTGGGACATCATGAAGAAGCCCCTGGCCACCCGCCTCGCCGAGCAGGCCCTCAACCCGCTCATCGGCAAGAGCTTCGTGGCGTACGCGACCAAGCCCCACCTGCCCGTCGGCGCCGCCGGCTCCGCCCAGTGAGCTCGCCGGAGCGCACCGTTCCCGAACACCTCGTCCTGGACGGCGTCCTGACCGCCGAACAGGCGGCCGGGACGGTGGCCGGGATACTCGCCGTGCAGCGTCCGGACGGGGCCATACCGTGGTTCCGGGGCCACCACCTCGACCCGTGGGACCACACCGAGGCCGCGATGGCCCTGGACGCGGCCGGCGAGCACGAGGCGGCGGAGCGGGCCTACAACTGGCTGGCCCGCCACCAGAACCCGGACGGCTCCTGGTACGCGGCCTACGCGGACCGGCCCGACGGGGTGGACACCGACGAGCCGCAGGACGCGGGGCGGGAGTCCAACTTCGTCGCGTACATCGCCGTCGGCGTCTGGCACCACTACCTGGCCACCGGCGACGACACCTTCCTGGACCGGATGTGGCCCGCGGTCGTGGCGGCCGTCGAGTTCGTCCTCGGCCTCCAGCAGCCGGGCGGCGAGATCGGCTGGAAGCGGGAGGCGGACGGCACGGCCGTCACCGACGCCCTGCTGACCGGTTCCTCCTCCATCCACCAGGCGCTGCGCTGCGCCCTGGCCATCGCCGACCACCGCGGGGACCCGCAGCCGGACTGGGAGCTGGCGACGGGCGCGCTGGCGCACGCGATACGCCGGCACCCGGAGCGGTTCCTGGACAAGTCCCGCTACTCGATGGACTGGTACTACCCGGTGCTGGGCGGTGCCCTGTCGGGGGCGGAGGCCAAGGCGCGCGTCGAGGAGCGCTGGGACGAGTTCGTCGTCCCGGACCTGGGGGTGCGGTGCGTGCTGCCGAACCCGTGGGTGACGGGCGGGGAGTCCTGCGAGCTCGCGCTCACCCTGTGGGTGATGGGGGAGTCGGACCGGGCGCTGGAGATCCTGCGCTCGATCGGGCACCTGCGCGCCGAGAACGGCATGTACTGGACGGGTTACGTCTTCGAGGACCGGGCGGTGTGGCCGGTGGAGCAGACGACCTGGACGGCGGGCTCCCTGCTGCTGGCCGTGGCCGCGCTGGGCGGGGAGGCGGCGACGGGGGAGGTCTTCGGCGGGCTCGGCCTGCCGGCCGGCCTGGAGCCCGACTGCTGCCGCTGAGCCGCTGATCCGTCCCGGGTGACCGGCCCCGCCGGGCGGGTCGCCCGAACGGGTCGCCCGGGTGGTGGAGCCGGGGGCCCGGGGTGAGGCTGCGGGGGACACCTCAGTCCCCGGAGGCAACCGTGCGCGTACCCACCACCGTCCGATTCCGCCGCGCCGTGGCGGCCGTGGCCCTGTCCACCTCGCTGCTGGCCGGTGCCACGGCCTGCGGCACCGGCGGCGACCGGGGGCGGCGGGAGGAGGTCTCGTCGGCCGCGACGGCGGCGGAGCTGGCCGCCCTGGCGGTGGCGGAGCCGGAGGCGGCCGAGGCCGACGAGCTGGCCGCCGCGACGCCCGAGCCGAGCACCTCGGCGGAGCGGGAGAAGTTCGCCAAGACGCGGTTCGTCGCCAACGCCGGGCTCGCGGCGGGGGCCACGTACCAGTGGATCATCAAGCCGTACCGGGCGGGCAAGTTCAAGAAGGGCGCGAAGGGCCGGACGTTCGCGCTGATCAAGGCGGGTCTCGCGGGCGCGTTCGCGTACAACCGGCTGAAGGCGGCGGCCGACAACGCCAAGGGCGACCCGCTGCTGTCGAAGGCGATGGGTCCGCTGACGGCGGGCATCGACTCCCTGAAGAACCTGGGGAGCAAGCTCCGCAAGGGCGACGCGGGCGACGCCGACATCAGCTCCTTCGAGAACGTGATCAACGGCGTGAAGGACGCGGGCAAGAGCGCGGGCGCCCCGGTGACCGACCAGGTGCCCAGCGTTTCCCAGCTCGGCGGATAGCCCCAGACGCGCTCGCGCTCCAGTGACGGCGGCAGTGGCGGTGAAGCCTTTTCTGATCGCGGATCGCATGCCGGTCGTGAATCCATGCGACGGGCGGCCCAATGCCCCGGAATCCCGGCTTTTCGGCCCGCCCCGCCTACTCGTACCCCCGTGGGCGGCTTCGGGTGTTTCGGGCTGTTTGAATGGGGCGTGTGATCGAGTTCCTCTTCTTCGCCCTCGTCGCCGCCGGCACCGGCTGGCTGCTGCGCCGCAAGCACCGTCAGAGGGTGGCGGCCGGGCCGCCCGCGGGCGTCCCGGGCATGGCCCGGCGCCCGGCCGGCGAGGGCCGCTGGCGCGCGGGCCGGGTGTACGCCGAGGGGGGCGCGGCCCGCTGGCAGCCCGGCCGGGGTCCCGCCGTACCGCTGGCCGGCGCCCGGGAGGGCTCCGTCCGGGCCCCGTCCGTACGGGAGGGGCTCTCCATCAACCCGGGCTCGCGGATCGTGACCTGCGCGACGGCGGACGGCGGCCCGGACGTGGAGATCGCGGTGATGGCGCCGGACCTGCACGAGCTGCTGGCCGCCGTCCCGCCGGACACCCCCTAGGCGTTCAGCTCCGCCAGGACCCGCAGGGTGTGCGGGTCCGGGGCGGTGACGAGGAGGTCGGTGACCGGGCCCTTGCGCCACAGTTCCAGCCGTTCCGCGATCCGTTCGCGGGGGCCGATCAGGGAGATCTCGTCGGCGAACGCGTCCGGGACGGCGAGGACGGCCTCCTGTCTGCGTCCGGCGAGGAACAGCTCCTGGATGCGCCGGGCCTCGTCCCCGTATCCCATGCTGGCCATCAGGTCGGCGTGGAAGTTGCGGGCCGCGTGGCCCATGCCGCCGATGTAGAAGCCCAGCATCGCCTTGACCGGGAGCAGCCCCTCGGCGACGTCGTCGCAGACCTGAGCCCGGGCCATCGGCGCGATCATGAATCCCTCGGGGAGGTCGGTGAGGGAGGCCCGGTAGACGTCCGTGCGGGCCGGGGACCAGTACAGCGGCAGCCAGCCGTCCGCGATCCGGGTCGTCTGGGCGATGTTCTTGGGGCCCTCCGCGCCCAGCAGCAGCGGGAGGTCCGCGCGCAGCGGGTGGGTGATGGGCTTCAGGGGCTTGCCGAGGCCGGTGCCGTCCTCCCCGCGGTAGGGGTGGGAGTGGAAGCGGCCGTCCAGGGCGACCGGGCCCTCGCGGCGCAGCACCTGGCGGACGACGTCGACGTACTCGCGGGTGGCGGTGAGCGGGCTCGCGGGGAACGGGCGCCCGTACCAGCCCTCCACCACCTGCGGCCCGGACAGGCCCAGGCCCAGCATCATCCGGCCGCCGGAGAGGTGGTCCAGGGTGAGGGCGTGCATGGCGGTGGCGGTGGGGGTGCGGGCGGCCATCTGCGCGATCGCGGTGCCCAGGCGGATGCGGGAGGTGTGCGCGGCGATCCAGGTGAGCGGGGTGAAGGCGTCGGAGCCCCAGGCCTCGGCGGTCCACACCGAGTCGTAGCCCAGGCGTTCGGCCTCGGTGGCGAGGTCGAGGTGCGACGGGGCGGGGCCGCGGCCCCAGTAGCCGAGTGCGAGTCCGAGGCGCATGTACGGTCCCCTCCGCGATGCTTGATCTGACGGCGCGTCAGGTCATTCGTCGGGGCGACTGTAGGGCACGCGGGCCCCGCCGGGAAGTGCGACGGCCCCCCGCCCGTGAGGGGCGGGGGGCCGTTGTGCGCGGCGACGCGGCGGGGGGTCAGCCGCGCTGGATGCCCGAGGTGTCGTTCAGGACGCCGCGGCGGCCGTCCTGGGTCTGGGCGATCAGCGTGGACGGGCCGCGCTGGTCGACGGCCAGGTACCAGGTGCCCGGGGCGAGCTCCGCGATCGGGGTGGGGGAGCCGTCCTCGGCGAAGAGGGGCCGGGCCACCGGGACCGCGAACCAGAACGGCGTGAACTCCGCGGCCTGGAACCCGGCGCCGGCCGAGTCCTGCGGGGCGCCCCCGTACGGCGGGGCCGGCTGCGGGGTGGCCCCGTAGCCCTGCGGCTGCTGGCCGCCCGGGTAGCCGTAACCGGTGCCGGGCTGGCCCCCGTACGGCTGGGCGGTGACGGGCCTGGCCTCCGGCACCAGCGGCCCGGCGAGCGCGGGCACCTTCGCACCGGCGACGGCCACCCCGGCCAGGGCGAGCACGGCGAGGAACGCGAGGATGCAGCCGGCGCCCAGGTCGGCCCGCGTGGGGCTGGTGATCAGCGACCACAGGCCGTTCCAGGCGGCGGCCACGGCCAGGACCGTGCCCCAGGCCGTCAGGGTCAGGCCGCCGAGCTTGCGGCCCTCGGGCTGGAAGCGGGCCCCGATCAGCAGGCCCGCCGCGATGAAGCCGGTCAGGAAGATGGTCGGGAGGGCCAGCCCGTAGACATCGGTGTCCCACGCACTCGGGAGGTCAACGCCGGTGGCGGAATAGAAATCGAGGAACGAGGCGATGAACAGCAGCACCGCTGCTCCGATCACCACGCCGTCGCCTCGAGTGAGGGAGCGGATGTTCACGTCTCTGGTGTCCTTCTCGGTCTTGGCAGGGGGGCGGATCGGGCGCCCCCATGGTACGGAGGTTTCCGCGGCCGAGAGGACCGGGGTGGACCGGGGGCGGCGGGCCGACCCCGGGAGGACTACCCGCCGAGGAAGCCGGTGATGCCGTCCGCGATGCCCTGGGCCGCCTTCTGCCGCCACTCCGGACTCGTCAGCTGCGCCGCGTCCTTGTCGTCACGCATGTTGCCGCATTCGATGAACACCTTGGGCCGGGTCGAGAGGTTGAGCCCGCCCAGATCGTCGCGGACGACCAACCCGGTGCCGCTGCCGAGGTAGTTGGCGGGGGAGGAGCCGGTGGTGCGGGCGAAGTTGGAGGCGATGCGCTCGCCGAGGTCGCGGGAGGGGCCGACGATCTTCGCGGTGTCGGCCGCGCCGCCCTTGACCCGGGCCGGGAGGATGACGTGGAAGCCGCGGCTGCCGGCGGAGGCGCCGTCGGCGTGCACGGAGACGACGGCGTCGGCCGTGGCCTGGTTGCCGATCCGGGCCCGCTCGTCGATGCAGGGGCCCCAGGGGCGGTCGCCGTCGTGGGTCAGGAGCACCTTGGCGCCCTTGGCCTCCAGCAGGGCGCGCGTCCGGTGGGAGACGTCGAGGGAGAACTCGGCCTCCATGTAACCGGCGTTGGTGGTGGTGCCGGTGGTGTCGCACTCCTTGCGGTTGGTGCCGATGTCCACCTGCTGGTCGATCTCCCGGCCGTGCTTGAAGTTCCCGGTGTTGTGCCCGGGGTCGATGACGACGGTCCGGCCGGTCAGCGGGCCCTTGGCGGGGGCCGCCGCCTGCGGGGCGGGGGAGGCGTTCGTGCCCGGCGAGGTGCTGGGCTTGGCGTCCGCCGCGGCCGCCGGTGAGGAGGCGGCGAGCGGCGCCGCCGCGGGCTGCGGGGCGTCGGAGCCCGGGCCGGCCAGCACTTGGGTGAGCACCCAGCCCGCCAGGCAGGTCGGGGCCAGTGCCGCGAGCGCCACCGCGAGGGCGGGCCGGCGTGCGAACCAGGGCCGGTCGGGGTCGATGGAGGAGGCGGACTCGGGCGGCGGGGGGCTGTCGTCGTAGCGCACCTCGCGATGCTAGAACGCCCGGCCGGTGCCCGTACGCACACTGCGCCATCCGAGGGCGTGGTGTGATTGTCGGCCCGCGGTCCGGCCGGGCCGCGGGCGGATCGTGCCCGCGGGCGGACCCGGTCGCCTTCGCCCGGTCGCCTTCGCCCGGTCGCCTTCGTCTAGATGCCCTCGCCCGTGCGGCGCAGGACCCGGAGGGAGTCCGTCACGGAGACCTCCTCGAAGGCCCCCGAGGCCAGGGCGCGCAGGTAGATCCGGTACGGGGCCTGGCCGCCGTCGGCCGGGTCCGGGAACACGTCGTGGATGACCAGGGTGCCGCCGACCGCCAGGTGCGGGGCCCAGCCCTCGTAGTCGCCCGTGGCGTGCTCGTCGGTGTGGCCGCCGTCGATGAAGACGAAGCCGAGGCTGCCGCCCCAGGCCGCCGCGACCTGGGGGGAGCGGCCCACGACCGCGATGACGTGCTCCTCCAGGCCGGCCCGGTGCAGGGTGCGGCGGAAGGTGGGGAGGGTGTCCATCAGCCCGACCTCCGGGTCCACCACCGTCGGGTCGTGGTACTCCCAGCCGGGCTGCTGCTCCTCGCTGCCCCGGTGGTGGTCGACGGTGATCGCCGGGACCCCGGCCTCGCGGGCGGCGTCGGCCAGCAGGATCGTGGAGCGCCCGCAGTACGTGCCGACCTCCAGCAGCGGGAGCCCGAGCTCGGCCGCGGCGGAGGCGGCCCGGTGGAGCGCGAGGCCCTCGCCGACGGGCATGAACCCCTTGGCGGCCTCGAAGGCGGCGAGGGTCTCCGGCTTGGGGGTGGCGGCCATGGTTCCTCCGGCGGTGGTGGTGTGTGGCGGCCCATGCTGCCCTACCACCGGGTAGCCGACCATGCCGGGGCCCCTCCTGCCGGGAGCCCCGCGCCCGGCGTCAGCCCAGGTCGTAGTCGAAGGTGTAGGTGACGGACGGCTCCCCGTGCCGGGCGACGTAACCGCCGGTGCCGCGCAGGCCGGTCAGCTCGCCGGTGCCCGAACCCGGGACGACCTCGAAGGTGCAGTGCACGGAGCCGTCCTCGGCGAACGAGCCGCGCTCCTCCACCGCGAAGGTGCCCGCGCGCCCGTCGAGGCGCCCGGCCAGCAGCTCCATGCCGGCGAACGTGCCCGTCTTCGCCGTGACGTAGGCGATGGTGTACTCGCAGGTGGTGTCGGCGGCCTCGATGCCGCCGGAGAAGGAGTTGACGACCGAGGCGTGGGCGAGCTTCGGGACGACCCCGTCCGGGCTGATGGTGCGCTCCTCCCAGTCGGCGAAGGTGAACAGGCCGGTCGTCCGCTGCGCGGGCATGGGGGTCCTCTCGTCGGGCCACCGCACGGGCTCCTCCCGCGCGGTGTGTGATCAGCCTCGACGGCATACCTGCCATCTCCTGTCAGGTATGCCGCGACAATGGGCCGATGCGCGCCGACCGGCTCCTCTCCCTGCTCCTGCTGCTCCAGAACCGCGGCCGGATGACCGCCCCGGAACTCGCCGCCGAGCTGGAGGTGTCCGTCCGCACGGTGTACCGGGACGTCGAGGCGCTCGGCGCGTCCGGCGTGCCGGTCTGCGCCGACCGGGGGCCGGCGGGCGGCTTCCGGCTGATGGACGGCTACCGCACCCGGCTGACCGGGCTCACCGACGCCGAGGCCGGCTCCCTCTTCCTGGCGGGGGCGCCCGGGCCGGCCCGGGACCTGGGGCTGGGCGCGGTCCTGGCCACCGCGCAGCTGAAGCTGGAGGCCGCCCTGCCCGCCGCGCTGGCCGACCGGGCCCGGCTGGTGCAGGACCGCTTCCACCTGGACGCCCCGGCCTGGTTCCGGGACGCCGACCCCGTCCCGCACCTGGCGGCGGTGGCCCGGGCGGTGTGGGAGCAGCGCGCGGTGCGGGTGGAGTACCGGCGCTGGTCGGGCGAGCTGCGGGGGCGGGAGCTGCACCCGCTGGGCATCGTCCTCAAGGGCGGCATCTGGTACCTGGTCGCGGGGGCGGCCGGGAGCCTGCGCACGTACCGGGTGTCACGGCTGCTGGCGGTGGAGGAAACGGGGGCCTCCTTCGAGCGGCCGGCCGGATTCGACCTGGCCGCCCACTGGGCGGAGTCTGCCCGCCGTCTGGAGGCCGCCCTGCACCAGGACGTGGCGCGTCTGCGGATCTCCCCGCGCGGGCAGCGGCTGCTGCCCATGCAGTTCGGCGCGCCGGGGGTGCGGGCCCTGGAGGGGGCCGGGGCACCGGACGGGGACGGCTGGGTGGAGGTGGAGCTGCCGGTGGAGTCGCGGGCCGTCGCGGTCGGGGACCTGCTCCGGCTGGGCGTGGAGGCGGAGGTCCTGGGCCCGCCGGACCTGCGCACGGCGGTGGCGGAGGCGGTGACGGCACTGGCGGGCCGTTACGGGGAGCCGCCCGCACCCTGATCTCCCGTACGTCCACGGGGAGTTGGCGGGCCGTATGATCCCCGTGCCGGGGGCGGGCATGCCGCGCAGAGTGGCCGACGGCGGAGTGTCCGACGCGGTCGCGGGCCGGGACGAGGTGAGGGGGATCGCCGGCGCCGCGCCGGCGGCGGTCACGTCGGGCTGAGCCCGGTCACCCCCACCCTCGGGGCCGGACGCGGCGCTGGTTGCTCGTGCCGCAGCTCAGGCAGGCCAGCCAGTTCCGCAGGCCATCGTGACAGCCCGCGGCAGCCGGGCCCGCCGCGCGAGGCCCGGCCCGAAGAACACCCGTATCTGACCTTCCGTCAGAATGGAACGTGTTCTAGTCTGCCGCGCATGGGCATCGGAATCACGCAAGAACAGCGGGAGTTGGCCGACGCCGTACGCGGCTGGGTGGCGCGGGCCGTGCCGCCCGAGGCGGTGCGCAAGCTGCTCGACACCCCGCCCCGGGCCGGGGCGCGGCCCGGCTACTGGGACGGCATGTGCGCGCAGGGGCTGGTGACGCCCCATCTGGAGGGCGGGACCCTGCTGGACCTGGCCGTCGTCGTGGAGGAGGCCGCCCGGGCGGCGCTGCCCGGGGCGTTCCTGCCGGCCGCGCTGGCCTCCGTACTCCTGGACCGGGCGGGGGCCGAACCGCTCGACGGGCGGGTCGGGGCCGTCGCCCTGGGGGCCGGGGACGTCACCGCCGTCGCCGTCGAGGGCGGCGGGTGGCGGTTGGACGGGGTCGCCCCTCCGGTGCTCGGGGCCGCCGAGGCGGAACTGGTGCTGCTCGCCGCCGAAGGCGAGGGCGGGACCCGCTGGTTCGCCGTGGACGCCGCCGCGCTGGAGATCCGGCCGCACGAGAGCGCGGATCCGACCCGGCCCACCGCCGAGGTGCGGGCGCGCGCCGTCACCGTGCCGGCCGGCCGGCTCCTGACGCTGGACGAGGCCCTGGTACGGGACCTGGCCTGCGTGCTCTTCGCCGCCGACGCCTGCGGCACCGCCGCCTGGGCGGTGCACACGGCCGCCGAGTACGCCAAGACCCGCGAGCAGTTCGGCCGCCCCATCGGGAAGTTCCAGGGCGTCAAGCACCTGTGCGCCGACATGCTCGTCCGCCTCGAACAGGCCCGCGCCCTCGCCTGGGACGCCGCCAACAGCGCGGACGAGGAGCCCGACGTGCGTTCGCTCGTCGCCGCCCTCGCCGCCGGCACCGCCCTCGACGCCGCCTACTCCTGCGCCAAGGACTGCATCCAGATCCTCGGCGGCATCGGCTTCACCTGGGAGCATGACGCCCACATCCACCTGCGCCGCGCCCTCGTCGCCCGCCAGCTCCTGGGCCCCGGCGACAGCCACCGCCTGCGCGCCGTGCGCCTCGCGGCCGCCGGCGCCCGGCGCGAGCTGCGCCTGGACCTCCCGGAGCAGGCCGAG